>CAYSLK010000109.1:0-3319 GCA_964431885.1 uncultured Dehalococcoidia bacterium
CAATACTTTACATACAAATCCGTACAGTATATGACAATACAATGGCCCCAAAAGGCCAGCATGTGATGTCAGTGTGGGTAATGTACGCACCAGCCAAGCTAAAGGCGGGTTCTTGGTCATCCCTGAAAAACGAGGTGGGAGAGCACATAATTGCCACCATTTCTGAATATGCACCGAATTTCCCCGACATTATAATAGACTGGGAGCTATTCACCCCAGAAGATTTAGAAGAACGAGTTTATCTCACAAACGGCAACATACGTCACTTAGATATTGTAGCTCAACAAATGTTTTCTAAACGACCGAATACTCTCTCTTCGGATTACAGGACACCGATAAAAGGATTGTATCTGTGCGGAGCTGGAACTCACCCCGGAGGCGAAGTGACAGGAGCCCCCGGACATAATGCCGCGCGTGTGGTGTTAAATGACTTAGCAAAAACCCTACCTTAACGCGTTAGGCTTATGTCGAATTCATATGACTTAAATAACAATTGAGGAGAATATCAAATGACAGACATGCTTTGCTATACAGACAGTTACATAAAGGAATTCGACGCTATTGTTCTTGAGGCTAGAGAAAAAGGTGTGGTATTGGACAAAACCGCCTTTTATCCAGGTGGAGGTGGCCAGCCAAGCGATACAGGTACCTTAATATCAGATAACACCAAATATTCAGTCAAAAAGATCTCCCGTATAGATGGTCAGGCAATACATGAATTAGACTCTCTCCCACCAAGGGTAGGGTCTCAAGTCCATGGTGTCCTTGACTGGACCAGACGATATCAGTTGATGCGCACCCATACGGCGTTACACACGCTCTGTGGGGTTATCTGGCGCGACTTTGGTGTTGCAGTCACCGGTGGGAATATGAAGCCATTGTCTGCTCGAATGGACTTCGAATTTGATGAAATATCCGCAGATTTTGCTGTACGCATAGAAGACCTGGTCAATATAGAGATTGAAAAAGCTCGGCCCATCGAAATAGAACATCTCCCCAGAGAGGAAGCCTTCCGTATACCTGATCTTATACGAACTAAGATTAATCTTTTACCAAAGGGTATAACTGAAGTACGGACAGTGAACATAGTGGGTTTGGATCTACAGGCAGACGGAGGTACCCACGTTGCCAATACTAAGGAAGTAGGTACAATAAGAGTTGTTGGACACGAAAGTAAAGGTCGTATAAACAAACGATTACGAATAGCGATAGATCCGTAATATTGGTCTGAACTTGCTATTGGCACTATGAGCAATTTAGTGGAACATCCCCAGATCTAAAGACACCTTTTCTAACAAGGACCTTGAAACCAATGCCAGATTTTACATCCATCACTTGCTTTCTTCTTATTCTTTATCAAATACTATTAGCAGCAGTTTTGCCAGCTATTTTTCCAAACACCGATCCATGCATCAAACCGGCCGCCCTTAAACTATTGTGATAAAAAATTCCTCCTACGATCTCACCGGCCGCAAATAAGCCTGAAATAGGTTTATCTTCCAAATTCAATACCTGAGCATTCTTATCTATCTGAAGCCCGCCGTAGGTATATGTTATACCACCAGTGACTCTATAAGCTGTGAAAGGAGGTCTATCTAATTTGATTGCCCAATTAGACTTCGGAGGATCTATATTCTTGGTAGAAAGTCCATCAAGGACGCGTGGTTTATATTCTCCGTCATGAGAATTTTGGTTAAATACTTCTATAGTAGTCTTTAGATTCATATAATTGATTTCCAATTTTTCGGACAGTTCGCGTATGGTATTGGCCTTGACAGCTTCAGACACACCGTATCTATCCTCTAATACGGCTGTGGCTTTATCATCGAAGATTTGCACAGCCATACTTCTTTCTTGTTGAAGAATTTTCGTACCGACCTTAACGAACGTCTGTTCAGCAAAGCTTTCTCCTTCATCTAGAAATCTACGACCCTGTACATTAACCATTATGCCCACAGGATAAGATCTTCTGGGCATTCTATCAGTAACCTCTAGAATACCAGTTGTTGGTGCGTTTATATCAATAGGAGTTGCATGGCATCCAGTCCACTGACCGAAAGGCTTAGCTCCAAGTTCAAGCGCGACTCTATGACCGTCTCCTGTATTGTATTTCGCGCCCCTCACCTTGGCTCTTTCCCAACCGGTGCCCAAATATTTCACTCTCATTTCGGGGTTGGCTTCAAAACCTCCACAAGCTAACACTACACTAGAACAAGGAATTTCATGCAATCCATCCACATCTTGAACTACAATCCCAGATATTCTCCCTGTAGGACCCTGAACAATTCTCATCATCTTTGTCTCGTAAAGTATAGTTATACCATTCCTTCTAACAGCTGTTGTTAGCATTTCAATTAGACCAGGGCCAGAACGCAAAGCAGATAATCCCACAGAATTAGGTATCACTGATGGAGCTGTGGCTATTGTGCTACCTCTTATCGGTAATTCCCAGGTCACTCCCTTACTTTGCATCCATTCTACGGTTGGACGAGATTCTGATATCAGTACATCAGCTAATCCATCGTCCGTATCGCCATAAGTGACTGACATAAGATGGTCGCGGAAATCTTCCTTTGTATATGATTCCATGGTTAATCTATCAAGTTCTGTGTCAGTTATGTCTGGCAACAAGCCACGCAAATCTTCGATACCATTATGAACAAACCTAAAGCCCGCTCCAGTATACGGACAATTACCTCCTTGCTCACTGGCAGGTGCTTTTTCTATAATCAAGACTCGGGCCCCTTCCTCCTTGGCAGATAGTGCGGCACATAAAGCTGCATTGCCTGCGCCAACCACCACAACATCATATAGCGGATCATTAACTTGCATTTCTACTCCCTCAAATCCAATATAAACATATTGATATGTACCTCATCACAATAATCTATCATATTTTAGATTTGCTGTTGCGGCAATAATATCAATATTACGTTGCATCCGGTCGAGCCCTCAGAATTATCTCGATATTTCCCCTGGTTGTCTTCCCTCTCATCAATTGTACAGTCACCTTTTCTCCAGGCAAGGTAAATTCGACAAGATATTCTATAAGTTCACTCATATTAACGACAGGACTTCCATCTATACCCAATATGATGTCACCCGTGAAATCGATATTCGAATCGGTATTCCTAAAAAGTTCTTCAGTTGCTTTCAGCCCAGCAAGGTCTCCAGGTCCACCTGTGTTCACATTTGTTATTAACACTCCCTTGGTATTAATTGGAAGTCCAATTAACTTCGCTATACGTGGTGTAAGGTCAACACCGCTAATACCAATCCACGAATAACGGTAGCTTCCGCTTTCTATTAAAGATGGAAC
>CAYSLK010000110.1:0-3639 GCA_964431885.1 uncultured Dehalococcoidia bacterium
GATGCCGTCGTCGTTTGTGACTAGAATCTTCATAATCTTCACACCCCCCTCACTCGTTGAGCAGGGCGACCACACCGTTGTCGCCATCCACACGGATCAGCTGCCCGTGCTTGATCCTCTGGGTGGCAATCCCGAGGCCCAGGACGGCGGGGATGTTGTACTCGCGGGCGACGATCGAACCATGGGTGAGGATGCTGCCGATATCGGTGACCAGCCCCTTGGCCTGTGAAAAAATACTACTGACAAGCACGCTGGGGAGCAGTCGAAAATTAGCGCCCGGTTGGGCGATGAGCGATTTTGTTTTCGGACTCTGACGAGCATTTTGCCTACATTGCAGGTCAAGTCGGTGCGAGCGCTTCCAGGGTTTGCTGAATATCAGGCGGGAGCGGGCCGGCCTGCGCGGCCACGACGCTCTCCTCGAGTTCCTCGGGTGTGGACGCACCCACAAGGATGGTCGACAGTTCTTTATTAGCGATCAAGAAGCGCACACTCAGCGCCGCAATAGAGATACCGGTCGTTCGGGCCAACTCGAGCAGGCGCTCGTCCTTGAAGAGCGCACCGTTTACGACACCTTTGCCCGGCACACAAAAAATGCCGCCAATCAGGTAGGCAGCTCCCTGTTCACGAATGACCGGGAGCATCACAGGTGGAGAACGGCGGTCCATCAGTGAATACTCATTGGCGGACAGGCACATGTCGAGTTTCACCTGCTGCATCACATGAGCCAGTGGCTCGGACCGGTTGCTACTGAGCCCCAGGTAGCGGCAGAACCCCTGCGCTTTGGCCTCACGAAGGGCTTGCATCACCGGTGCATTCTCGTAATCGAGCGACTCCTCGATCTCCAGCTGCTCCCCTTCTTTCGCGTCCGGTTTCCAGAATTTTCGCTGCTCCATATCGTGGCCCAGGAGCACGTCGACCCGGTCACGACGCAGGATACGGAGGTTGTCTCGGACCTGCTCAAGACAATCTTCTACCGTATGATTGGAGGTCTGCCAAGCATTGATCTTCGTGGCCAGCAGATGCGGCTTGCTCGTCCCCTCGAGCCCCTCACCCACAATGCGCTGCGACTCACCCTGGCTGATCCACTTCCCATCAGGGCCCCCGATGCCATACCCAGGAGAGGTATCAAAATAGCTGATCCCCAGATCCAGCGCATGCTTGACGGTGTCCAGCCCGTGCTGATAGCTGTGCTTATGGAGCGCGGCGCCACCCAGCCCGATGAGGCTGACCGTCTCCCCTGTCCGCCCGAAGGGGTGCTGTTCCAGTGTCCCTGTCATAAGAAAACTCCTCTAATGCGTTTCGTCCAGTCTCTCGTACATCTGATAGACGCTGGAGGGGAAGACGATGATCTGGTTCCCGTCCGGATCCCTGAACCAGCGAGCCGGATTGGTCGGGTGCGCCGAATGGATTTCGATGCCCTTACTCTCGAGATAGGCAATCGCTTCGTCCATGTCGTCAACTTCGAGCGCGAGGAGCCGAAAGCCGGTCTGCTCCAGGGCAGGTTCCTTGTAATCGGGATTGGCCGGCGCATCCGGGTCGATCGAAAACAGCTCGACGATCGAGCCATCTTCCCCCGCCTTCGGGGCGTTGAGTGAAAGGTTGGCCACCTCTTTCAAGCGCTCATTGCCTTTCACCGTCCACCGCTCCCGGACTTCAAAGCCGAGGATTCCTGTGTAGAAATCGAGGAATCTTTCGGCATCGGCCGTTGCTAATCCTATGTGATCCAACCGTTTGAACTTGAACATCGCTTACCTCCTGATTAGAGTTTTAACAAATTGAGACAATGTGGGAGGGAGGTTTTTCCATCCACCCTCCTTTGGTTTTTCACTCCCCAGCAATAAATTCGGATCTTTCTTTGCTTCCTGCGTCTAAGTCCGATGGAGAGGCCATCCGTACCGTGATGCCCGCATCGATCATCAGATTGTGTCCGGTGGTGTGACGGCTCTCGTCGCTGGCCAAATACAACGCCGCGTAAGCAATGTCTTCCGGTGTTCCAGCGCGTTTGAGCGGCAACTGCGATGCAAAGTACTCCGTGAGCCGTTGCTCGCGCCGTTCGTTTTCCTCTGCCGATTGGGGCTGGTGGCCGCCCCAGAAAATGGGGGCGACGATCGCACCGGGGGAGATGCAATTGACACGCACCCCGAATTCTGCCAACTGAGTGGCCCAGACCTTGGTGATATGGATGACTCCGGCTTTGCTTGCGGAATAGAGCGGACCCGCACCATCGGTGGTAACCCCGGCGGTGCTGCCGTTGTTGATGATGCTGCCGCCACCCTGCTGTTTCATGATCGGGGTCACATATTTGAGACCAAAGAAACAGGAGCCGAGATTCGTTACCATCACTCGGTTGAAATCCTCCAGAGTGAACTCTTCAGGAGAGACAAAACCTTGCCCGATGCCGGCATTGTTGAACAACACATCCACACGTTCCCACTTCTCCATTGTGGCATCGATCAGGGCTTGCACATCGGCCTCGACGGAGACGTCGGCACGGACGAACAGGGCATTCTCGCCAAGCCGATCGGCCAGTGCCTGTCCTGCTTCCTCACCGCGGGCCGCAATCACCACCCGGGCCCCTTCGGCGACAAAGAGCTCCACCGTTCCAGCCCCCATTCCACTGATGCCACCGGTGACAACCGCCACTTTTCCCGCAAGTCTGCCTTTTTTGTCTGTCATTGCTTGATTCCTTGGATTCAACTCGTCAGTGCAACTCTTGCTGCCGGCAAGAGGTGAGCCGTAGCAGTTTCAACGCCTTTCAAACCGGCAGACAGGGGGGGGGGGGCACCATGGAAGGACGGCCCACCCCACACCATAAAGGTACGATACCTGAACGGCGAACTGAAACAAACCAAATCTTATGAAGCCTCCGCCCGCCAGAAGTTAGGCGTTGCCAGACCGATGATGGCGAAGGAACACCCCGCGCAGTCGGCGGGAGAAACGCCGCCGTTACTGTGCCGTATAACCTCCGTCAATGACTAATTCCGCCCCGGTCATAAACGAGGTCTCGTCAGAGGCCAGGTACAACACACCATAGGCGATCTCTTCCGGCGTACCCAGTCTGCCAAGAGGGGTCGTAGTTCGACTCGGCAGCAGCGACCGCTTGCTGCCAATCCTCTTCCTCGGTGACGTCGAGATGGATGTAAGTGGCTTCTCCGCCAGCGCGGCGAATGTCTTCTGCAACCTGCTTGCCGGCGTCATCCAACACGTCTCCCAAGACGACCTTGGCGCCTTCGGTTGCAAAGAGCCTAGCCTCTGTGGCGCCTTGTCCACGTGCGCCACCGCTGATGAGCGCCACTTTCTCTTCAAGCCGTCCCATGCGACTCTGCTCGTGACGTACGTTGAGCACCGGATGATACGTATGCTGCCATCAGTGATTCACCAAGGGTGCCGTGCAGGGAAATACCTTCCAACCAGCGTCCATACTGCATGTGCACAGGCACGTCTAATCCCAGCACATGCACAGGCACGTCTAATCCCAGCATATGCACATCGTTCACGGTCAATCTGCCTAAGCGAAGGGGTTGAGCAGCCTTGAGAGGAAGCCGCGTTTGCGTTTCACCTTTGCAGTGCCGTAGCTGCCCTCACCGCCCCGTAGCCGGGGATCGAGCAGGTCCCTGAGGGCATCTCCGAACATGTTGA
>CAYSLK010000111.1:0-3624 GCA_964431885.1 uncultured Dehalococcoidia bacterium
CAGCGGCAAGAGACATAGAAGACTAAACATATGCACCCGTAGCTCAGCTGGATAGAGCATCGGCCTTCTAAGCCGAGGGTCATAGGTTCGAATCCTATCGGGTGTGCCATTTGGGGTGATAATGCTTGAGTTGATGATTGTAACATGTTTGCTAATAGCTGCATTTTGTGCAGGCTATATATGTGGATCGGTTGATATAAAGCGAATGCAAGAGGCCAAACAAAGAGAGGCGGCTATTCGCAATCAACTTTTAGATTCGATGTTTGAAGAGGAAGAAAGGCTTGAGCATCTTTCAAGACAGTCATTAGCCTTTTCTCAAAAGCAAAAGCATTGGATTAAAGTATATGATGCAGAGGTGATAGAATAATGTTTATTATTGAACGAAGTGGTGTGACTTGGTCGCAACGATTTTATAGCGGACACAACAATATCACGGGCCTGCCTACATGGGGGCCTATTGAATATGCCGTTGAATATCATAATCAATCTAAAGCTGTATCTATGAGTTATAGAATTGATGACGAAGAGGGTCTCTATACAACGGTAGAAAAGAAGGAAGATTATGCTTGAGCCAATTCAGCCTCCTATTTATTTGGTCATATGGGACCATAAGCATGGACGAGATTTATCTGTTCACAAAACATTAGACGGCGCCCGAGCGCAGAGATTAGAATGGATGAAAGATGCTCTGCTGCAATGGAACGACGATGATTGGAAGGACATTCCAGATAACGAATTACATCTGCATTGGCCAGAAATTTCTGGATACACAGAGTTTATTACAATTGAAGGATTAGAATTAAATGATTGATGATCTGCTTGATCAAGTTGTCGAAGCTATTAGCACATCTGCAAAAGATGTTGCAACCCTTGAGGCTGAATACTCTGCAAAGAGAGCGGCTGCTACAGCAGCAGCCTTGGAACTATGTCCAAAGAATATTCAGAACTGGCTTATTGAGTGTACCGAGGGTGAGGAGGAACCGGGTGTAGCTTGGTCGTCCCAAGATCCTTATAGCACTGACTCTGTAGAGTGGTTTGAGGTTGGGCATAATGCAAGTCACTATTTCTCTTTTGGAGTTAGATCCGATGGGGTATTTATTGCAAGAACATCTGGTCCGGAGTATAGTCACGATTGCCAATGTTGGTATGACTCTACTACAGTTAAGGTAATTTCTGCAAACGATGTCTACAATCGTTATTGGGGTCATAGGTAGCCCTTGGGCAAAAATTTGACATTTGGTATAATAAAAAAAGAAAAAGGAGGTAGTCATGGCTACAGTTGAGAGTAAATGGGAAGAGATAAAAACATTGGTTGCTAATCTAGAAACTGATGTTGTAAAGAATGCAAATGGTAATGCTGCGGCAGGAACTAGAGCTAGAAAGGGCCTTCGCACTATAAAGCAAAATGCATCTGATCTAGTTAAGTAAACACTCGGAAAGGAAGTTAATTAACTTTCCGTGCAAAAATTTGACATATAGAATAGACGACAGCCCACCCAGCGGTTAAACTGGGTGGGCTTTTTCGTTTCAGAGTAGTGTTTACTAGTCGTCACCATCCTCATAGTCATCAGCAAAGTCATCAAGCTCAGGCTCATCAGCAGGAGCAAGGGACTGACCAGCGGCCTGTACAGCAGACAGAGTACCCGTCAGAAGCTCGCAGACTTCTGCGAATTGACCCGCAGGAATCTTGGCAGGCTTCGCTCCCTTTCCAGAGCGGGTACGGAAGCTGACCACACCATCCTCAATACGGATAGTACGCCGGATAGTATCAGCAGGAGACAGCTGCTCCTCCTCTCGTTCCTCAATGCCAGAGTCGGCATAGCTTTGGAGAGTGCTGACAACTTCGGCAAAGTCATCTACAGCAAGAACCTGCGCTCCAGAACCCTTGCCACGATTGGTAGCAAAAGATACCTGTGCCGTCCCCTCATCGGACAGCGAAACGCTCATAGTCTGACGAATAGTCTGAATCGGGGATTCAGAGTTATCACTTTCAAAGATTGCAGTTTTGTCGCTCATTTTATCTCTTTCCTTTTTGGTTGATTGGTGCAGGGCTTTCCACCCTACACAGTCAAGTAGTCGATGCAAAATTGAAATTGAAAAATACATCTAGATCTATAGAGCCTTAAACTAGGCCCGGCCGGCAGCCTGGTTATTTTAATCTTTATTAGATGATGATGTAACTAGCCTTAAAATTATAGAGCTCGCAAATTCGATATTTTAATATGTTTTAAATATAGATCTATTCTACCTGGGCAAAAGATTAACAACCTATTAATAATATTATTTCTTCTGTTATGAGACTTATAGATAGAACGATGGTAAACTTATCCACAGGGCCCTCTTCCGATTTGCTGGGCCACATCTCTTTGTTTGAAAAGAGGAATGGCAACTATTACTATGTTTATTTCATTGAAGCCAAATACTTTGGGATGAAGGAAGTTGAATTAAATACTGATAAGATAATTAAAGAAGATAGAACTAATGATGAATATCATTATAGTTTAGATATTTTCTTTTCCGATAAAACGAGATACCTAGGATGGGACAAAATGTTTGGTGAAGACTTTATGAACGATAGTTACGAGCCGGTCCTCCGGGCAAAAGTTTAACATATTATTCTAACCGACCATCGTTTATCTTATTGTCCCACCCCAGCAAAATTTGTTAAGATATTATTTAACAATACTTTGGCACCAACTATTCTGGTATGAAGCGGTATGTCCCAAGTTTATAACGACCAGTTAATAGAGCGACAAAACACTTTGTTTATTAATTTGATATTCAACCTAAAATATATATTATTATTTACTTAACAAATGGTACAGGAATAGTCTTGACATAATTTTAGTTTTTATTTTAAGATTAATCTAACCATGCTAGGTAATATGTATCTAGTATTACAGAGCAACAAATCATCAGTCTTAACAAATGCGGGGCAAACATAATGGCAAAGACAAATAATACTTTAAACTTCTACGTCGTTCAGATGAATGAAGGATCTTACAACTTATATAATGCTTTAACAGATAAAGAGCTTTACTTTGATGTTGATGGAGAGACTGTTAAAAGTTTCTTATCTATTAACAATCCAACTCATCCTTTCCTTGTCGAATATAATTTAACAAATGATTTCTTGTTTCGTTATGAGCCAATAGATAATGATGGAAATACTTATAGATTAGATTATGACCCATCATTACTCGGAAGCTCTTTCGATTATGGATACACAACAAATGAATCAAAGCAAATGAACTTTATGTTTGTTGATAAGGAACAAGAAGAAGAATCATTAGATGAATATGATGAAGAGTTACCACCATTACCAGATGGGGAGTAACCAATACCATACAAGAGAGATCGAATCATAATAATATCTTTATTTCGGTTCCTCTGGGGCGACCTTCTTTCCGGGGGGTCGCCTTTTTTATTATATAATACACAGAGGGGGCCTTTCTTTTCTCAGCTGAGGAAGCTTTTTATTTTAAAAAAGCATTAATGCCTTTTTTCTGGGAGCCAAAGACCCTTTTTTCTGTGAAAACCGAAGGTCTTTTTTCTGTGGTACAAAAAGGGTATATTTCCCCCCGAAAATCTTGAGTTTTCCTGAAAAAAAGGTAAAAAACGGCG
>CAYSLK010000112.1:0-8876 GCA_964431885.1 uncultured Dehalococcoidia bacterium
GTTGGTAGTGTTGAGACCTTAAACCAATCTTTAAATCTTGTACGACCAGAAGGGAGAATTGCTGTATTTGGATTGCCTCCTACAATGGATTTAATACCGTTTGATTGGGACACGTTCTTTAGAAAACGAATTGCAATGCATACTGTCTTTGGAGCGCAGGATGTTGCTGGATTACCAGATTTTCAAATAGCGGTTGATTATATACGTAATAAAGACATCGACATGACTCCCTTTGTAACTCATCAGCTACCGATCAGCAGAGTCCAGGAGGCCTTTGAACTTGCTCACAATAAAGAGGATGGAGCTTTAAAAGTTTCTCTAACGTTTTAAAAATCTATAAAGATGAATCGGACCACCCTTCATATCTTGGGTGCCAACCAGGACCAGACCATGAAGTAATTAGATCAGGCTTAATTTTGACCAGTATTCTGGGAGTGTGCTTGGTGTTCTCGTAGTATGTTCGTCCGACTTCGATTCCCATATATCTGTGGGCCATTGATTCCCAGTCACCTACGAAGCGATCATCCTCAATTGTTGCAATACCTTTGATGATCACTCTTTTGTAAGGCGCTTCAGGAGTATCGATGCATGCCGAAACTCGGGAATCCTTTCTAATATGCTTGACCCAACGAGATTGCTGGCGTCCTAAAGCAATCAAAGATGATCCTTCATATTGATACCAAATAGGAATAATATACGGCCACCCATCAGAGGATAGGGTTGATAATTTCATTATTATGCTGCTTTCCGTAAGAAAGGAATAAATCTCATCGTTCGACATTACAGGCATTAGTACCCTCCGTTATATCACTTATATAGATTTACATGACTATTTTCTGTTAGTTCCTTAATACAAAATGGACGTTGACCACAAAGGAATCCAGTTCTAGAATAAAGTTTGAAATTAATCGGTTAAATATGGTTTAATTTTAACAAAATTGAGCCGACCGTCAAACGGTGCAGAAAAATATTAATATCTTAATCACACTATTTGCAATGCAGGATTTACGTTGAGCAACTAACAAGAGGATTAATTTATGGACGAATTATGCAATTTAACAGTTACGACCGCAGCTTCTCTTATTCGGCAACGAAGGATTTCTCCAGTATCGTTGATGGAAACATTACTTGAACGCTCATCTGTTTTAGAAGATAAACTGAATATATGGGTCACGTTAAATGTAGACTATGCTCTAGAATCGGCTCTTAAAAGCAAAAAGGACTTGGATAATGGAGTAGTACATGGGCCTCTTCATGGTGTACCGGTGGGAGTGAAAGATTTATATTTCACCAAGGATGTCAAGACTACTGCTTGTTCTCCAGTGTACGAGCATTTCGTGCCCTCTTATAATGCGACCACTATAGAGAAATTGAAACAGGCCGGCGCTATTATAATGGGTAAAACAATTACGACCGAATTTGCATGTGGTGATCCGCCTCCCACAGTAAATCCGTGGAACCCTCTTCACACGCCTGGTGGTTCCAGCACCGGATCAGCGGTAGGAGTAGCTGCACGAATTTTCCCAACGTCTTTGGGATCTCAAACTGCTGGGTCTGTGCTCAGGCCAGCATCATTCAATGGAGTCGTAGGTCTCAAACCTACATTCGGTCGGATAAGTAGATTTGGTGTTTTCGGTGTTTCATGGCATTTAGATACGATGGGGACATTCACTAGGACAGTGGAAGATGCGGCGCTAATGCTAAACGTCTTAGCTGGTCATGATCCTAAAGATCATTCATCTGCGGAGGTAGGTGTTCCAGATTATGCCAAAGCCGTATTGGAAAGTGTAACAACCCCCCGTATAGGAATACTTAGGGAATTCTTTTACGATAAGTCAGATGAAGAAGTTAAGAAGCATACTGACGACATGATATATAAATTCAAGAGCAAAGGTGCCGATATTAAGGAAGTGACCCTGCCTGCTGGTATACAAAAACTACTATCTGCCCATAGAGTCCTAATGACTGCAGGAGCTGCAGCAACTCATCAGTCTAATTTTAGCCAAAGACCTGATGATTATTCACCAAATGTCCGGGGCGTTATTGAGGCAGGAATGCTTGTTCCTGCTGTTACTTATTTGCAGGCGGATCGAGTTAGAAGGATCTACAGGGAATATGTAGAGACGGCATTAGCTGATGTAGATGTGATTCTAACAACAACGGCTGGTACTCCTCCACCTAAAGATCTTACGACCACGGGAGACCCTAGATTTCAGGCACCCTGGACAACTTGTGGATTACCTTGTATTACCGTACCTAGTGGCTTAAGCAAAGCTGGACTTCCCCTAGGGTTGCAGTTAGTTTCTAAACCGTTTGATGAATCCACATTGCTGACTACTGCCCGTTGGTTAGAAGGAGTTATTCAATTTGACGCTACACCTACTATAGGTTAACTGTTCGATATATTTGTTCAGATGACTATCCCAAATCGATCGCGCCCATGGTACTGTGTTAGTCAATGTGTTTCTAAAGCAAACTTAAATTACTCATTTTACACTGGTGATAAATTAAAAACTTTTCAGCATGTTTAGTTGACTGGATTCCAGACGTTTAGTATTCTCTTACGACCCAAGGGAACAGTAATATATAGATAATTTGTTGATTCTGTTGAAACTTAATTCACATATAATTTGGAGGCATCTGTGGTTAATGAAGTTAAGGGAGTAATAGCTAGAGGTAAGGGCATGGCTGTGGAAGTGGGTTCTGTGATGGTTCCTGATCCTGGTCCAGGTGAAGTCTTGGTAAAAATAAAGGCTTGCGGTGTTTGTCACACTGATTTACATTACAGAGAAGGTGCTATATCGGATGATTTCCCATTTTTTCTAGGCCATGAAGCCTCAGGTGTGGTAGAAGCTATTGGCGCTAATGTTGATAATGTAGCTCCCGGTGATTTTGTTATATTAGCTTGGCGTTCGCCTTGTGGTACCTGCCGATCATGTCTTAGAGGACGGCCATGGTATTGTTTCGACAGTCGGAACGCTGTGCAAAATATGACGCTTAAAGACGGCACAGTCTTGTCTCCTGCACTTGGTATAGGTGCCTTCGCTGAGCTAACTCTTGTAGATGCAGGACAGGCTGTTAAAGTCAATTCTGAGGCAGACCCGAAAGTAGCCGGGCTTCTTGGATGTGGGGTAATGGCTGGTCTTGGTGCAGCTATAAACACTGGAGGAGTCACGCGAGGTGACTCAGTAGCTGTGATAGGATGTGGCGGTGTAGGTGATGCAGCAATTGCCGGATCGCAATTAGCTGGTGCACAGACAATAATTGCAGTTGATATCGATGATAGAAAATTAGAGTGGGCAAGAGGATTTGGTGCGACGCATACTATCAATGCGCATGATAAAGATCCAGTAGAGGAAATCAGAAAATTAACTGGTGGTAATGGCGTTAATGTATCGATAGAGGCTGTGGGTAATCCTGTTACTTATGAACAGGCTTTTTATTCAAGAGACCTTGCTGGAACCGTCGTACTGGTCGGCGTTCCGAGCCCTGATATGAAAATCGAATTGCCTTTAATAGAAGTGTTTGGTAGAGGTGGTTCACTGAAGTCTTCCTGGTACGGGGATTGTTTACCAAGTAGAGATTTTCCCATGTATATAGATTTCTATCTCGACGGCAGATTAGATTTAGCCAGATTTGTCAGTGAGGTTATATCGTTAGATGACGTAGAGGAATCGTTCAAGAAAATGGAGAATGGGGACGTACTAAGATCTGTAGTCACTTTATAAATCCTTGATCGCAACTTTGCTCAATTACAAAAACTACTACGATGTGTATGGTGAATTGCTTCCTGAGTTTGGCCATCTGGAATTCACTGAGAGCTTGGGTCGCCTACCAGCCGCCTTAAATATGATGATCAGAGACCACGTTTATATATGTTATAAACATGATTACACTTTACAATTTAATTACCAAAGCGTGGGAGCAAACGCCAGAGTAATTGTTCTCCTTCTTTTAGCTCCAGGAAGGTCCAGGCTTCCTGGTCTATTTCAATTGACCCTTCAGGGACTTCATCGTTGAATGTGACTTTCATACGTATTGCCGGGGGGTGGTGTTCGGAAAACGCCTCAGCCATATCGCCGTCTTCGACGCCAAATTCTGCCATAGACGGATTAAGTCTAGCGGTCCGCATACCATATTCTATCTGAGGATCATTTCCTTTAAGTGCTGCCAAATATATACGTTGTTTCCTTAGTTCATCCCGTCTATTAGCCGTTGCTGAGTTATCAACTGTCATATCGGTGGCGTCTATAACCACACCGTATACGTCCCTGGCAGACTCTAACGACACCTTGTCATTCGAAACGTCGTCTAACACTAACATAGGATCTCTATCTAAAGCTTCACCATAACCACCGCCTCCAGCTGTTGATATTCGAACGGTATCGCCTTTTTGTATATCCATCCCTGTAATTTTGGCTCCGAGAGGAGGCTCCAGTGGTTCCGATTGATCTTGCCTGAAAATTTCCCACTTTCCATGAGCCCCCCAATGACCTCCTGATATTCCGGCAGGAGGTATTCTACTATGGTCGGAAAGGATAGATAATCCTCCATCAGAAGGAGTCTCATATTCTCTTACGGCTCCCATGCCTCCTCTGAATTCCCCGGGACCACCAGAATCCTGTCTTAATTCATGTCTATGGAATAATACTGGGAATAAATTTTCAACAACTTCCAAAGATTGGATATTAACATTGCCCGAACGAAGGGTTCTAACGAAATCAGGCCCATCTTTAGTCTTACGAGCGCCACTTCCTCCTGAAGGGTAGTCGTAATATATAAATCGATGTGGATCTTCAAATCGAGAGTCAGTACCAGCCAGATTCTGGTGATTTGCCCCAGCTCCTTCTTCTGAACTTATTCTGTCAGGAACAAGTTTACCCAGTGCTGCCATAGTGAAAATGGCGGTCTGTCCCAGTTCTCCCATACCTCCTGCAGGTGCCGGGCTAGAGGCATTAAGCATTGTTCCTTTAGGTGCAGTGACTTTAATGGGTCTGAAGCAACCTGAGTTAATTGGCCCAGGGGGATCCAATGCTGCTTTGACACCCATAAATGCAAAGCAGTGTGCCATAGAAACTCCAACATTTAGAGGTCCCTGAGTTTGCTTGTCAGTACCTGTATAGTCTACGTGAAGTTCGTCTTTTTGTACTTCGATAGTAACACAAATACGTTTACGTTCTTCGTCGACTCCGTCATTGTCCATATAGCCTTCGTGATAAGCTGAGGCTTCAGGCAGTTCTTTGATGAGAGTTCTCATTCGTCGCTCAGACGAATTAAGTACTTCATTGAAATGAGCTATAGTAGTCTCCTTACCATATCTGTTCATCAAGCCAATTACATGACTGGATGCTACACGACAACTAGCTACTTGGGCCAAAATATCTCCTCTTACTTCATTAGGAACACGAACATTTCTCAAAATAAACTCCATAATATCTGGGTTCAGAGAATCATTTTCCCCTAGTCGTATGGGAGGAATTCGGAGGCCTTCTTGGAATATTTCCCGCGCACTACCAGATAGGCTACCCGGTACCATACCACCTATGTCATACCAGTGAGCCCGATTCGCTGAGTATCCTACTATTTCGCCTTCATAGAAGATAGGAATAAATATTAATACATCGTTGAGATGAGTTCCTCCGTCGTATGGATCGTTACCGACGAAAATATCTCCTTCCTTGATTTCTCCTTCATAGCGAGATAGAGTTTTCTTCACTTGGTATACGATAGGGAATATGTGAATGGGTATACTAGTTCCAACAGATAATAATTCAGCTTTATCATTGAGGATGCCACAAGAGAAATCCCGTCCAGCATATACAACTGCGGAACGAGCTGTTCTAAGTGTTATATCGCCCATTTCACGGACTATAGAATCCATACGGTTTCGTATGACTTCTAATGTTACTGGGTCTATTCCCTTCCGAAATTCGGTCATCAGAGTCTCCTAATAATAATGTTGCCTAATTGATCGACTTCTCCAATAAAGCCGGGGGGTATTAGTGTCGTAGATGTTTGTTCTTCTACTATTGCAGGACCCTCAAATTTACTGCCTTTGCCCAATAGATGACGTGAGTACACGCTGGTTGTTAAGAAGTCTTGCGATTCTCTAAAATAAACTAACCTTGTGCCCGACAAAGCCGATTTCGCATGACCTTCCTTTAACTTTCTCAATTTTGGGCGTTCTACCCTACCTGTACCTCTTAGTCGTACATTAACTATTTCTGTTGTTTCACCTTTGCTAAAGTATGTATACAGTCTGAGATGTTCTTGATGAAAATTTTCTTCGGCTTCGTGTAGTGATTCAGGTGTTAATTTGACTGATGGGACAGTAATATTCACGATATGGAATTGACCCTTATAGCGTAAGTCCGCGCTACGTGTTAACTGAATATCTTCAGGTGGAATGCCTTCTTGCGAAAGAATATCATTCAACTCGACTTCCATTTCAGAATAAAGTGAATTGAGGAAATCGGGGTCCACATTGTTGGTTTCAGACATGCAAGTTCTTACTTCATCGTGAATGATATCAGTTGACAGCAACCCTAAGGCCGAAAAATTTCCTGGGACCGGCGGTATGATTGCTTGAGGCATTTTCAATTCGCCTATCGTGTAGGCTGCTTGCAAGGGACCTGCTCCTCCAATCCCCACGAGGGTGAAATCTCTAGGATCCCGCCCTCTAGCAATCGTCACTTCTCTAATAACGTCGGCAGTTTTAGCGTCGGCAATTTCTAGCACTCCTGCGGCTGCTTCCTCTATAGTTAAACCAAGTGGCTTCGCTATTTTGGTATCCATTGCACTTCTGGCTTCATTTATATCTAGTAATAGTTCTCCATTTAGTAAGCTGACCAAGCGTCCTAAAATGGCATTTGCGTCCGTTATTGTGGGATTTTCGCCTCCGTTTCCGTAACACACTGGTCCAGGCTCAGCTCCTGCACTTTGAGGTCCTACTTGTAATGCACCACCTTCGTCTATCCATGCTATACTGCCACCGCCTGCTCCTGCTTCAAATAGGTCAATCATAGGAACGCGTATAGGCCATCCGCTACCGGGCTTATTCGGTTCTTCAAATAATTCAAATTCCACGGTAGCTAATGGATTACCTGCCTCTATGACTGATGCTTTTGTCGTTGTGCCTCCCATATCGAAAGTAATGAGATTATCCAGACCCATCAATTGTCCCATTGAAGCAGCGCCTATTGAACCCGCGGCTGGACCTGATTCCATGATATGTATTGGCCGCATTCCAGCCTCTTCTGCAGTCATAACACCACCGTTAGACTGCATTAAATGTAATCCCGATCGTAATCCTCGTTCATGAAGTACACTTTCTAGTTTTTCAAGATATGATCTAACGGATGGTTGAATGTATGCGTTTAGAGCAGCAGTACTTGTACGTTCATATTCTTTTATTTCGGGAACAAGGCCAGCTGACATAGTGTGATATATGTGGGGGAATTTGTGAGTTATGATTTCGGCCACTTTCTGCTCATGGCTACGGTTAGCGTAAGAATGTAGAAAACATATGGCTATGGATTCTATATCTTGGCTGTCTAAATAGGATAATACGTCTGTAACTTCTTCTTCATCTAATGGAGTCGATATAGATCCGTCCCATAAGACCCTCTCTTTGACACCAACTCTCCATCTTCGCGGCACGAATATGTGCGGTTTATCCATTTGAGGATCTAAGATGTGCGTGCGAGCGCCTCTTCTCATTTCTAAAATATCTTTGAATCCATCGGTGGTAATTAGTGCAGTTTTTGCTCCCTTTCGCTCCAATAGTGCATTGATAGCAATAGTGGTGCCATGGGATAGAAAGGATACTTTTTCTAGTTCTATATTTGCGGATGTTAAGGCTTCTATAACACCAGATGCTGGTTCTTTATTTGTGGTGAGTACTTTTAGGTTGGAGAGTTCTCCACTAGATTCATCGATCACTGTAATGTCAGTAAACGTTCCACCAATATCAACTCCTACGCGGTATTCACTCATTTAGAACTCCAATTGACAATTTTAGTTTAATACAGAAGGGGATCTATAATTCTCCATGACAACGCAGCTACAATAAAGAAAATAATTCTAATTGCCTACCAATTTTATTTTAACTAAATTTGGTTATGTAGTGTACCATCCTTAATTAATTTTCTAGAATAAGTCTAGATCATATATGGATTCTATTGTAGGTACCTTCCCGCTTATCCTTAGCCTCTCCGTTCCATCGCTATCAAAAATCACGAAAGAAGGGACGGCTCCACCATTGTACCGCTTGCGTATCTCCTTTCCAAATTGTGATCCGATATCAAGCCTGATAAATATAAGTTTATCAGTTAACCGCGATTCTAGCCTGTCTACGGCAGGCTTACTAGCAAGACAGGCAATTCAAAAATCGGAGTAAAATTCAATTAGAAATGGCTTTCCTGACGTAGTGACTTTATCAAATGCCTCTGTATTTGAAAACTTTGTGTCATTTGATGTCAGGGAAAAATATATTGATATCAGGAGTACTGAAGCCAAAACGGTAGCGACTGGTCCATATTTTCTACCGAATACTGACCAACTGATTACAGCTATAAGACCAATTAGGAGAATGCTTGCAATTAGAAATGAATATTGATTTATTATAAAACTCATGACTATAAATTAATGGTTGTTATTGCATATTTATGAAATTTGTATTCGCTACGTTGATCCAAGGTGTATAAGTAATTAAGGACTATTATTAATATTACCATAAGCGTTAATTCTCAACTGTAATTCATCTCGTCATTCCAAAGTTCTTAAGGTGTTCTTATATCAGGTTTAGCCATTTCACAAATATCTCTCAGTTTTTGATGTTCTGATGACCATTGGTCAGGTCTAGACACAGTAAACGA
>CAYSLK010000113.1:0-5592 GCA_964431885.1 uncultured Dehalococcoidia bacterium
CCTCTATTCTCTATCCCGAATCACAACGGGATCGAACCACAAACCACGCAGGGCACCTCCGTCTTGGAGAGAAGGTTTTTTCGAAACTTCTGGAAGGCATCTCGATTGGAAGCCTCAAACTTGGCTTCTTGGATGGAACCATCCACAGCTTTGGCCGGTCCGGTAGTGAACCGGCTGCCGTGATGCAACTGCACCATCCCCGCGCAGGGTTGAGAATCTGCCTAGGTGGGGATGTGGGGCTTGCAGAAGGTTACATGGATGGAGATTGGTCCACGCCTAACCTTGTAAAAGTGTTGGAATTGGGTCCTCGCAACTATGAGGAGATCGAGCAGAAACTGCTCGGCTGGTACCCCCTCCGGATTCTGAATCTCCTCAAGCATCTCAAACGACCGAACAGCAAACGTGGCAGTCGTAGAAACATTGCCGATCACTATGATCTTGGCAATGACTTCTATCAGCTTTGGCTGGACCCCGGCATGACCTACTCATCCGCTTGGTTTGAGTCCGGTAAAGAGACGCTTCAGCAAGCACAATGCAACAAATACCAGAAAATCGCCGAAAAACTTCGCCTGCACGCCGGGCAACGTGTGCTGGAGATTGGTTGTGGCT
Organism: uncultured Dehalococcoidia bacterium; assembly: GCA_964431885.1. Classification (GTDB taxonomy): domain Bacteria; phylum Chloroflexota; class Dehalococcoidia; order Lucifugimonadales; family CAUZEB01; genus CAUZEB01. Next base: position 610 of record CAYSLK010000113.1, read on the forward strand.
GGGGAGGTTTTGTAGAGTTTGCAACTAGAGAGTACGGATGCCACGTCACTGGGGTTACCCTTTCCAGAGAGCAACATGATTATGCAAAAACAAGAATCCGAAACGCCGGATTGCAAGACCACGTTGAACTCATACTTCAAGATTACCGAGAACTCTCAGGCAGCTTCGACCGCATTGTCTCCATTGAGATGCTGGAGGCGGTGGGTGAGCGGCACTGGAAAACCTATTTTACTCAATTAAGAAACCTTCTGAATCCTGCAGGCGAGGCGGTGATCCAAACCATTTTGGTTAACGATCAACGTTACGAGTGCTATCGGAAATCAGGAGACTTTATCAAGCTTTACGTTTTTCCGGGGGGGATGCTCCCATGTGACCGAATCCTTCAACAGGTGATAAACAGGACTGGTTTACAACAGATCGAGTGGGAAACGTTTGGGGAGTCTTACGCAACAACACTCGCTCTGTGGAATAGGACTTTTCAGGAGCAGTGGTCGACCATTCAACGGCTCGGTTTTGACCAGCGTTTTAAACGCTTGTGGGAGTATTACCTTGCTTACTGTGAGGTTGGGTTTCGGACTCAAGCTATTGATGTTGCATTTTACCACCTCAAACCTCGCTGAAAAATGTACAACTATTGGATTGAATTACTGGCTTTTGGAAGCTTTGTCATGCTGCTCGCATGGGCTTGGCAACTTAGGCGTGGAAACCCCGCAATCGTTGATATGATTTGGGCTGTTTTGACTCCAACTCTGGCGATCTTGGGAATCTTGCTTTCACCCGAGGCTCATGGTCCACGCAGTTGGGTTGTAATGCTGGGGGTGGGATTTTGGGGAGCGCGGCTGGCCCTCCACCTTCAGCAGCGCTTGCGTCATGAAGGAAGCGATGGTCGATACAATGCGATGACTCGTGCAATGGGGGACAAGGCAGCCTTGGGTTATTTCGCTTTTTTTCAGTTTCAAGCCCTTGGGGCATATCTGCTGGCTTTTTCACCAATGGCCGCTGCCCATGTCGATTCAGGGGCACTCCGTGTGTTGGACTGGGGTGCGATACTGGTGTGGGTAGGATCGTTTGCAGGAGAGTCGATCGCAGACCGACAACTATCCAGATTTCGGAATGATCCTGCCAATAAGGGAAAGGTGTGCAATACCGGTCTTTGGCACTACAGCAGGCATCCCAATTATTTTTTCGAGTGGCTGATCTGGATCTCCTGGTTTTTGATGGCCCTTGGAGGGGATGACTGGTGGGTGAGCCTTGCCTGTGCAGTGGCCATGTATCTGCTTGTGACCCGATTCACGGGAATTCCACATGTAGAAGCGCAATCCTTGCGCTCACGAGGAGATCGTTACCGGGAGTATCAGGAAACCACCCGGGCCTTCTTTCTGCTACCCCCGAAACTGAGCCGTGCTTCTTCATGAAAAAAATCCTGTTACATCTTGCTGAAAATGGGTCGCTGCCAGATGCTTTGATCCGGCTGGGAATTCAGTACCTGCTTCAAACACGACTTGAGGAACTCGCTCTTGATGATTGTGAACGACGAACTGAATTGCAGCATGATTTTTTGACCAACATGTACAGATTCAGAATCGCCGAGGTGCCCGAAAAAGCCAATCAACAACACTATGAACTCCCTGCCGCTTTCTTTCAAAAAGTCCTGGGACCAAACCTCAAGTACAGTTGTGCCCTCTGGACGGAGGGAGTCAGCACCTTGGAGCAGGCCGAAGCAGAAGCACTGAAAACCACCTGCCACCATGCAGATCTGGTTGACGGACACCACATTTTGGAGTTGGGATGCGGCTGGGGGTCTCTCACTTTATGGATGGCAAAAAACTATCCCAACTCAACGATTCACGCAGTATCCAACTCAAAGCCTCAACGCAGGTTCATAGAAGAACAATTGCAGAAATCAGGATACAAAAATGTTGCAATCTCCACCATTGACATGAACGGGTTTGCAACCAGTGTCCAGTATGATCGTATTGTCTCCGTGGAGATGTTTGAACACATGCGAAACTGGCCGGAACTGTTCAGACGGATTGGAACCTGGCTCAAATCAGACGGCCGGTTTTTCATGCATGTGTTCTGTCATCGAACAACCCCATATGCTTTTGAAGAGGTCAACGAAGAGGATTGGATAACCGCCAACTTTTTTTCTGGTGGAATCATGCCGAGTGATCGGTTGCCTTATCAGGTTCCGGAGCCTTTAAAAGTCGAGCGTCACTTTCGCTGGCCGGGGAAACATTATCAACGTACAGCCTTGGCTTGGCTTAGACAGATGGATAAGCACAAAGCCAGTATCTGGCCGGTGTTCCAAGAAATATATGGAGAGGAATCCCAACTCTGGTGGCAACGCTGGAGGATTTTTTTTCTAGCGGTCGCTGAGTTGTTTGGATATCGCAATGGGCAAGAGTGGTGGGTCAGTCATTACCTGTTGAGTAAACAGGGAATTACTCGCTCCAGCCTTGTTCAAGCGTAACGAGGATTTTCCCTGAAACAGACCCGGATCTTTTTTTATTACTCCAATTCCTAATTCATTCTTTTGATAAACATCTTCGGTTGTTCGCTTAGGCTGAACCAATGGACCTATGCTCTCTTTATTGGAGTTGTGATGTTCGGGTTTGTGGTTGAAAAGGTGTCAGGTGCATCCCCGGCATCGACCTCCTCACCGTCTGCTGGAAAACTCCAATCCGAGTGGAATCCTTTTGACCTTTACGGTCAACAGCTCGAGTTTGAAATCTGGCGGAAGGGCAAGCAAGTTGGGAGTCACAACATCCGGTTCAAGAAGTTGGAGAGAGGCTGGGAAGTGCACTCTCAGATCCAGATGAGCGTGGAGGTTTTCTGGGTTTTCACCTATGAGTTCCTGCACGAAACCACCAGCCATTGGCAAAACGGACGGCTCGTTCATTTAAGAGCCACCACTAATGATAATGGAGATAGGACCCGTGTCGAAATCCACCGGAGGGGGGAAGAACTGGAAATACAAAGTCCGGGGGGAGCGTACCGCACTGAGTGGGACACATTTCCTTCTATTCATTGGAATCCTGAGGTGCTAGACCAACAACGGTTAATCAACACGATCACGGGAGAACTCAATGAAATCCAAATTGAAACCGGTGCTGCAGAAATGATAAAAACCGCTTCTGGAAGCATTGAGGCTTGGCCTTACCGCTACTCCGGGGACTTGGAAGCCCAGACTTGGTACGACTCGCATGGCCGCTGGGTGAAAATCACTTTCTTGGGCGGGGACGGCTCAGAACTTTACTACGTCTGCAGAAGATGCGGCGCTCCTGTCCAATGATTCTCCAAACCAACTGCACTTTTTGCTGAGTCTCAAATTCCGGTTGGGTTACGCGTCAGCTGAGATGGGCATCAACTCGGTTGAAATTCTTGTTCGCCTCTACCTCCTTTCCTTTTATACCGATGCCGTGGGACTCCCCCCTTTCTGGGCAGGCCTTGCGGGATTAGTTGGGCTGCTCTGGGACGCTGTTACTGATCCGGTGATGGGAGCTATCTCGGATCGGACTTATGAGCGGTTTCAGGGGCGACATCCCTATTTGCTTGTAGGTTCGTTACTGTTAGCTGGTGCTCTCGTGCTGCTGTTCTCCCCTCCCGAGTTGGACGGTGCACTCCCCAAATTTTTCTACCTGCTGTTTTCTTACTTGGTGTTCAACACCGCGCTTACCCTGCTTTCGGTTCCCTACAATGCCATGGTTGGTGATCTGACCACCGACCGGGATGAGCGATCCGTCCTTTTTGCCTTTCGGTTTGCACTTGGCAACGTGGGCGGGGCGTTGGCTGCAGGCATTCCAGGAGTTTTCTTGGCGAGAGATGAAAACGGACAACTAGCCGGGGACGGCATGATTCCGGTGGTGCTGCTTCTTGCCGTGATTGTAGTTTTATCCACGTTCACGACATGGTGGCAAACTCGTCACCAACGATCCAGAATGGCGGTATCTTCTAATGGTTCGTTTCAGGCTGATGTACGCACTGTGCTTTCCAACTCGGCGTTTTTACCGTTACTGGCAGCGTACTTCGTAGCAAGTGCCGGCATTGCCCTGAACTCCACCCTCGCACGCTATTACTACCTTTATCGACTCAAACTGACAGAAGCCGAGGTTGGACTTCTGCTGATGTTCTTTATGTCTATCTTAATGCTTTCATTGATCATTTGGGTCAAGCTTTCTGAAAAATACGGAAAATTAAACTCTTTACGATGGGGGACTGCCCTGCTGGGGTTGGGAACCTGTGTGGTCTATCCCCTGCTGCCTGCCTACTCCTTTTGGATCACAGTGGTCATGGCAGGAGGAGTTCTCGGAGGATTGGTGGGATCGGTAGTTTTACTGGATTCGATACTCACTGATGTTGTGAATCTGGATAATCTCCACTCCGGGCTTTATCGAAGTGGGATCTATTTCGGCCTCTGGCGGTTCGTATCAAAAGTCTCTAGGGGGGTAGCTTTCTTTGGAACTGGAGCACTATTGAGTGCAGTTGGGTTTCAAGCCAATCAGGACCAAAGTGAAGAGGTACTCAATTTTTTGGGTTGGATATATGGCCCTGGAGTGGGGTTATTTTTACTAATAGCCGTTGTCATGATGCTTCCTTATCGCTACACGGATGCCAAGCAACGACAGGTGCAACGACTGCTGCTAGCAAAGTATCCTTGAGAGTATTACAATCGTGAAGGCATAGAATGGTGCACCTGAAAATCGCTGTCCCCGCCGCAAGTAGACGAGGTATTACGTGTTTTTTCCTTCGGGAACGATCACCTTCGAATACATGACGCCGCAAGCGATGTGGAATTAGACCCTAAGCGATTAAAAAATGATCCAAATATCAATAGACGACGTACAAAATTAAAATGAATCACAGAACAAAATCTACATGTTTAATCCGTGCAATCCCTTAGGAATCGGTCTGTTGGACTTTTTTGGAATAAATGAATTATTGATAGGAATGGTCTTGATAGGGTGCAGTGGGATAACCTTG
>CAYSLK010000114.1:0-2812 GCA_964431885.1 uncultured Dehalococcoidia bacterium
AAAGGAGTTGATAGAAAAGCAGTAGATCTAGTTGTAATGACTCATTTACATCCTGATCATGTCGGGTGGAATTTAACAAATGGCAGTCCAACCTTCCCCAATGCACGATATATAGCAACAAAAACCGACTGGGACTATTGGACTCAACCAGGAGTCTTAAAAGACGCTCAACATATTACAAATCAAGTACTCCCACTAGAAGATTTAGATGTTTTAGATTTAATAGACGGGGAATATAAAATCACGGACGAACTAACAACACTGCCTACCCCCGGCCACACACCTGGTCACATATCGATAGTTATTGCATCATCAGGGCAAAAAGGATTCATCCTTGGCGATGTATCACATACGCCAGCGCAGGCTCACTATACAGACTGGAACCCTGTTTTCGACATTGACCAACCTACGTCGAGAATAACCCGTAATACTATTTTGGATCGTTTAGAAACAGATGGTTCACTGGTCTCAGCAGGACATTATCCTGATCCGGGATTTGGACATTTTATACGTAAGAATGGTAGGCGTATTTGGCAAGGAATTTAGCAATCATAATATCGGATAACGCAAATACGTACATATCAAGTCATAGGGTAGCCAGATTATCTACATCGGACAGCAACGGCCAACCTCACGTCATACCTATTTGTTATGGTTTTGACGGGCAACATATATATACAGCATTAGATTTTAAATCCAAAAGGGTAGAATTTCGCAAACTCAAACGCGTTACAAATATTCTTGCTAACCCACAGGTTGCTGTAGTTATAGACGATTTCTCGGAGGATTGGAGTGATCTGTCCTATGTCTTGATCATAGGTCAAGGTGAGATATTAGACAATGGCCTTAAACGGGATGCTGCTGAAAAATTATTAAGGGCAAAATACTATCAATATTCTCAATCCTTAACATCTGGATGCCCAATTTTAAAAATAACACCTAGCAAAATCATCGAATGGCGAAACCAACCTCAGTGACGATTAATCCTAAGGTCGATTAGGGACGTTCCATAGGAAAAAAGTTGTCAACCTTAGTGAAGTCAAGATATCCAAGTCGGCCAACAGGAGAAAGTCTCGTAAAATCAATACGGCCATCCTTATTTAAGTAGGCGTCATCAATATTGACTCCAATGACCTCTCCAAAAACAACTGTGTTTGTTTTATCTTCCCCGGTGGACGGTAAGGTAACTGATCTTGTATATCTACATTCCAGATGTATGGGACTTTCAGCAACTCTAGGGCATTTAACCATGTAACCCGGTTCCTTTGAGAGCCCAGTATATTCAAACTCGTCTACATTGTGTGGAACAGATGCAGATGATGCGTTCATTTGCTCTCTTAATTCCCATATAGCCAAATTGACAATAAATTCACCCGTTGTCTGTGCATCGTTCACAGCATCTTTATACCCACCAAATTTATGCCTGCCGGTAGCGGCAAACATTACCTGTGGAGGCGCATAAGCAACCGCATTAAAAAAAGAATACGGGGCGAGGTTAGGTATACCGTCTTCGCTAAGTGTTGATATCCATCCAATTGGTCTGGGAATTATAATGGCATTCAATGGATCATCGGGTAGACCGGATCCATACTTTGGTTCATAAAACATCGCTGGTTCTTTGCCCCCCCCATTTTTAAAAAACAACTGGCATATGACTGTATTCTAGCACGACCCTCTGTAGACAACGGATTTGGCAATGGCTAACTTTATTGAAAAATTGTATATAGCATACCAAAAAGTTTGCTAGCTATCTTTTTCCTAAAAGCCCCTTAGGAAACGACAATCGAACTGATATAATAATCAACTAAAATAACAGGTGTTTCTATCCGAATGGTACAACTCATCTACACTTAGGAATTAAAAGCTACATAGGGAGGAGATAGTGAAAATGAAAGGATTAATCACATTAATCACCGGGGGAAGTAGAGGGCTAGGTAAAGCCATAGCAATTGAATATGCTAACCAAGGAGCAACCGTGATAGTGACATCCCGTCCCGACTCTCCCAGTGGTTTACCGGGAACAGCTCTAGAGACAGCTCATATCATAAACCTCTCAGGTGGTAATGCTCTTGGAATACCATGTGATATAACAGATGAAGTTCAAGTTAATAACGGCGTTAAAGAGGTGATAACGCAATTCGGGAAAATAGATGTCCTCGTTAATAACGCAGGCCTTATGATACCCTGCGAACCCTTTCTAGACATTGACCCCGTACGATGGGATCAATTAATGTCGGTAAATATAAAAGGCCCTTATTTAGCCTGTAGAGCAGTCGCGCCCGTTATGACGAAACAAAAAAGAGGAACTATTATTAACATAGGATCTGATGCAGGTAGAGCACACAGATGGGGAGGTACGGCCTATTGTACGAGTAAAGCCGCTCTACATATGTTCAGTATGTGCTTAGCTGAAGAACTGAAAGAATCCAATATATCAGTCAATGTACTAAATCCAGGGGGGTTAAAAACTGCAGGATCCAGTGTTATACCCTGGGCTCAGGGTAACTGGGATGATAGAGTTGATCCTGAAGACTGTGGTCCAGCTGCAGTCGCACTTGCATTAAATACTGATTCAAAATTCACGGGACAGATTTTGTCTCGCGCTGAATTCGGTAAAAGTTGGAGATAGTAGACTACACCTACGTAAATTTTAAATCCTAACCCAATGTGTATACCGGCACTAATTAGCAAATTACCTAGTAAACATGTCTTTCGCTATGCTACGACCCCTTTATATTTAATCTGACGAATCGCAGGGAATGTTCCAATACTTCAATGAAATCGGACACATCGCTTTCGCACCTTTCCAGTG
>CAYSLK010000115.1:0-6683 GCA_964431885.1 uncultured Dehalococcoidia bacterium
TAGTAAACGCAGGTCAGCACACTGCGTTGAATACGTTCCCGGGCCTTGTACACACCGCCCGTCACGTCATGGAAGTTGGCAACACTTGAAGTCGCCAGGCCAACCCGCAAGGGAGGCAGGTGCCGAGGGTGGGGCTGATGACTGGGACGAAGTCGTAACAAGGTAGCTGTACCGGAAGGTGCGGCTGGATCACCTCCTTTCTAGGGAGAGTTACTTTTACCCGCACACTCGTTATATTTAATGGGTGTTAGGATATAAAGAACTCCTAGGTCGTTCAGTGGGCGGAGGATCTAAATGATGAAAGTAGAGCCGGACTCCATTTAGTTGGAGGGAGCTCCTCGAGTCATAGATATCTCCATTGATATAGCCTGCTGTTTTTTAAAAAGTTTTTCTTAGTTTCCTTCCACTATCTAGAAGTTAAAGTGCTTTTGTTTTTAACCTGTTTAATTTGGTGGTTGTTGTAAAATCGGTAAGTTTAAATTGGGGGCTGTAGCTCAGCTGGGAGAGCACCGCTTTTGCAAGGCGGGGGTCAGGGGTTCGAATCCCCTCAGCTCCACCAAGCGTGCAACTTGTTTTTTTCATCGGATAGATAAAGTAACGAATAGGTGATATATTCTACGTCTTTAGTAAACTTGCCTATTGGCTGACCATTGACGAACGTGTCTTTAGAAGTTAGAGATCAAGTAAGTAAAATATAAACAGACTAAAGGTGCAGCATTTTTTCGAGTCGCCGTTGACCTCGGAAGGGACCAACCACTCCTAGGTTAAGTTTATTTGTTACTAACAAATTCTCAGCAAGTTCTATGACTTGTTTCAAAGAAACTTCACTAATGATGTCTATGAGGCTGTCAGGACTGACTATCGCATCTTGTAAGATTTCTTGAGTTCCCATATAAAATGCAAGTGATCTAGTATCTTCTAAATGTATAAGTAGTCGTCCTATGATGAGTTGACGTGCCTTATTGATGTCTGTGTTAGTTACATCGTGCTTGATATTTCCTATCTGGTCCAGAATGATTTGAACAGATTCATATAAGTTTTTTGGCTCAACACCGGCGTTGATTACGAATGCTCCACAATCCAAGAAGTACGATGTGCTGCTATGAATATCGTAGGCAAGTCCTCTTTCCTCACGCATTTCAACGAATAATCTACTACTCATCCCCTCCCCTAATATTACGCTGAGGATGTCCAATGCGTATTTGCTTTCACTATAATAGGGGACGCTTGGGACGCCTAATGCAATATTAGCTTGTTCTGTTTTGCGATAGCGTATTTGTGTCCTAGGCTGTGATTGATAGTCATTGAATGGTAAATACAATTTCTTCTGAGAATTCGCCCAATCCCCGGAGTTTTCCATTACAAGATCGACGATTCGCTCATGAGTCAAATCACCAGCTACGCTAATAACGATATTGGAAGGTATGTAATATTCTTCGAAGAAATTTAGAATGTTGGACTTGGATAGGTTTGAAACGGAATCTATGGTGCCCCCGATGTCTCTTCCAAGAGGATGATTAGGCCAAAGCATGTTATCAAATAGGTCCTCTATTTGATAACTCGGATAATCGTGTATCATGTTCAACTCTTCTATAACGACCGTTCTCTCTTTCGCAATACTAGATGATTGGAAAAGGGAGTTTCGTAACATATCAAGCAGTAGATCAATACTGACGTTAAAGTGATATTTCGGGACTTTACACCAGTAGGTGGTAAGTTCTTCTTCTGTACTCGCATTCAATGAGCCACCCACGTCTTCAATTGTCGCACTTATATCGGCGGGGTTAGGTATATTTGAAGTACCCTTAAAGAGTAGGTGTTCTAGGAAGTGTGACACACCCATGTGGTCTTCTGATTCGTATCTAGAACCGACCCCTACAAATATAGCTATAGTTACGGAATGGGCATGAGGTATATTGCAGGATACAATTCTCAGGCCGTTGGACAGGGTAGTTTTCTGAATTGGTTCTAGGTTATGCTCGGGTCGACATGCCATGAACTGATTCTAATTTATGGTTTAATAGACGTCAAATTACAGAGACCAGTACCTACTCCGAGGTTCATTTCTTGATTTCCACTCCCGAACGACTTTCTTGAATCTGTGCCACTGCATTGGCTGATAATCGACCTAACCCTTGGTTTTGAGCGTCTATGTATCGCTGTTGTACTATGTTGGATAACTCCATAGGGATTCTCATTTTTCTACCCAGGTCGGTTGCCAGTCCTACGTCCTTTGCAGCTAGATCAACTTGAAATCCTGGTTCGAAATTCCTCTTGAACAAGGTTTCTGGGAATGCTTGCATTGACTGGGTATTCCCTGAACTTTTACTGACGGCATCAAATAGAATGTCTGGTGATATTCCGGCTTTAACGCCCAAGGTGAAAGCTTCGGATAGAAGCACGTTTACACTTAATCCGATGAGGTTATTTACTATTTTGCAAATAGAACCTGATCCTATGTCACCGCAGTACATAACTTTATCGCCTATTAATTCGAGTGTTTCCCTGTATTTTTGGAAAATCTCTTCACTACCACCAACCATTACGCAAAGCGTGCCTTTATTTGCACCTTCAGTCCCTCCACTCACTGGCGCGTCTAAGAAGCTTATTCCCTTCTTTCTAGCAGCGTCAGAAATCTGGTTAATAATCTCAATAGAGGTTGTACTGAGGTCGAAAATAGTTGAGGAGGGGTTTATTCCTTCGATTATTCCTCCTTCACCCAAGGCTACATCTGCGACATCCTTAGGAGTTGGTAGCGACATGAAAGTTATTTCCGTGTCTTGGGCTGCTTGCCTGGGATTATCAGCCCATGTAGCTCCGAGTTGTAGGAGTTCGTTGGCCGCCTCCTTACGTATATCGAATATTTTTAGATTATGACCACCATTGATCAAGTTTCTGGCCATATGGCGCCCCATGTACCCGACCCCAATGAAACCAATTTCCATATCGACATCCTCCATATACGTTAATATTTAGACTTAAGTATATAGTATTTTTTCAGGGCACTACTGCGTTCCGTCGGAAAAATTATATGTGCATCAATTGACTTATCGGTACACTTCGAATTTATAATATTATCTGGGGTAAGAAACCTAATGTTCCTAATATGCTGCTTATCAGGATTGGGTTCATTGATACGATTTCATATAATCTAATAAAGATAAATCCCTTAGCTATATTTCGTGAGGCAGCCTATTGGCATATTTACTTTGGATAGGATTGGCAATGGGATTCAGCATGACTTGGTTGAGCTGTGCCGGTAATTCGATGGTTTCGGACGATAAGGTCTTTTCTACACCAACAGTGAATTTAGTTGCGGTTTATTCGCCTATATCAGTAGCTACGGTGGTGCCTACCCTAACTCCAGCCTACACGCCTATATCAGTAGCTACGGTGGTGCCTACCCTAACTCCAGTCTACACGCCTGTATCAGTAGCTACGGCGGTGGCTACCCTAACTCCAGTCCACACTCCTGTGTCAGTAGCTACGGCAGTACCTACTCTAACTCCAGTACCACTCGAAGTTAAGGATAACTCTGCATCTGAACAGACCGACGATGATTCTCGTGAGGCAGGAGAAAAATCAGAAGACAATAAAGAACAAAATGTTAAAGCACCGGAAATAAAAGATGTTGAAACTTGGATTAATACTAAACAGATAACTGTGAATGATCTCAAGGGTGAGGTGTACTTGGTAGACTTTTGGACCTACACATGTGTGAATTGTGTAAGGACATTTCCGTATCTCAGATCTTGGTATCAGAAATATAGCGATCTTGGTCTCATTATACTAGGTATACATACACCCGAATTTGAATTCGAAAAGTCCATAGAGAACGTCACTCATGCAGTAATAGCATCTGGCATAGAATATCCAGTTGCACTAGATAACAATCGCACAACCTGGAAGGCTTTTAAGAATCGTTTCTGGCCTGCAAAATATCTTGTTGATAAGAATGGATACGTAAGGTATACCCATTTTGGGGAAGGAAATTATTCCCAAACCGAAGAATGGATAAGGAAACTACTCATTGAAGCTGGGAAAGATGTTGATCAAGTTTACAGCGGAGGGTTTAAAGACTCAGTTTTTGACCCAAAGGCAATAACGACAGATCCTGCCACAAGTCTGACTAGAGAGATTTATACAGGGTATGAAAGGAATAATGAAGCATTGGTAACAAGATTTATCCCACCATACGTTGTGCAGGAGGAGTATTATACACAGCAGGAAGTGGCGATCGAATATAAAGATATTTGGAACGATACCTATAAAAACCATTTCGTATATCTTCAGGGTCTTTGGCTTAACAAGCCAGAGAGTTTAGTCCATGCTCGAGAGACCAACTATTATGAAGATTATATCGCTCTCAAATTCTATGCCACAAGTGTTAATGCCGTAATGGGGAGTTTACAAGATGATGAATGCATTGTGAGGCTAACGATAGACGGACAACCTCTGGCACAAAATCAAGCAGGTTTAGATGTTTGGTTTGATGAGAATGGTGAAAGCTTTGTCACGGTGAATAGATTTGACATTTACAATCTAGTCAATCTCACCGAAATTGCTTCTCATGAATTCATGCTTAGTAGCAACTCTTTGAATTTCGCAATATATTCTTTCACTTTTGGGGCCTATCTTGATGGAGAGCCTGCATGGTGAACTATTAATGAGTCAAGGAATCTTCCGCATATTTTGTTTATTAGTAATATTGATAAGTGCTGGATGTTTTACAGATAAAGACCAGGAATATAGAAATGATTCTGTAACGCCAAGAGAGATTGGCAATGTTGCAATAGTTACTTCAACTAATGAAATTGAAGTTGTGCTCAGCACAGTAGATGTGGGTGTGGGAAGACACCGCATTGGAGCTTTACTTATTTCATCCGATGGTTTTGTAAGAAGTCCATTAGCAACTGTGTCATCTTTCTTTTATCCTAGTACGAATTCTGAACCACAGTTACGAGAAGTTAACGTAGCCGTATTTCGTCCCTGGCCATCACACTCCAAGGGCATTTACACAACCCATTTAACCTTCGATAAACCCGGCATATGGTTGATAGAGTGGACTGTTAGTGATTCGCACCTTAATCCAACTACGGCCTCAGTAATGTTGGACGTTCCCAGGAAACCGATTGTTCCTGACAATGGAGTACCGTCTCCAAAAACACCCAACAAGACTTTGGAAGATGTACAAAATATTACACAATTAACTACCGGATCTCTTCATGATCCGGATCTCTATCAAATAAAGATCAGTGATGCAATTTCGAGTGGACTCCCGTCTGTTTTGGTGATAGACAGTCCTGCGTTCTGTGTAAGTTTGGTATGTGGACCTCAAGTTGATGTTCTAAAAGAGTTAAAGGATGCCTACAAAGGCAAGGCGAATTTCATACATGTTGACCTGTATGATAATCCGCAGGGAATAAAGGGAGACCTGGGCAAAGCTCAAATATCTGAAGCTGCCGAGGCCTGGTCGATTATAGACAGCCAATGGACGTTTGTCATAGACTCTGAAGGGGTTATTTCGGAAAGATTTGAATCTTTTGCGACTTACGAGGAGTTAGAGAGGTCTTTAACGAAAGTCATAGAACTAGCGGAATACAATTAAAATAAAGAATATGGGCAGACTGACCTCTTTTCCCCCGAGTATATATATATCATAGGTTCATATTAAGATCAGGAAGTAGTGTCGCTACAGGTAATATATTAATGAGCATCAGATTGAATGTAGTTTATAGTGGTTTATACCGATGGTTGCACCTGTTATGGGATGCTATACCTCCGTATCGTAACATTCAAGGTTTAGTTAATGCAAAAGAAATAGACGAAGATAAACAGTATTTCATAGTTATAGACGTAGACAAAATATCAGTGGATAGAAGTACTTTCCATGCGCTAGAAATAGGTGAAAACGTACACGTACTTTATACTCGGGGCTTTAGAGGGATTAGAATCGATCGGTTGTTAACGGATAAAGGTACGGTATAATCGATTCCACAGCAGATTGGAAATCCGATAGGGATTAAACGACTTAAAGTAAACCGATGAGTCGTCTTGACTTGTACGAAACTGACCCTACTTCTCTCTTTTTAGCCAATAGGGGGAAGGGGCGTGCCATCGCGGTTAGATCTCCAGAAGTAGGGCTGTAGCCTTGGCAGGGATCTCCTGTAACTAATTGTGATTGCGCTTAGACTCGCAGCTAATGATAATTGGGTATCTAATGAACCAAAACACTCTCTAATGGTACGTACTGTTTCCCTTGTGATTCCGCGACCGCAGGGTGAGTAAGATATCCTCGGAAGGTGTTAACTCCCTTAAGAAGCGAGTTATCCTGGTTTGCAGCTCCCTCGACACCAAAATTGGCGATTTTTAGGACATATGGGTATGTAGCGTTGGAGAGAGAGTTACTTGATGTTTGTGCAACTATCGCAGGGACATTTGGTACTGCATAATGCATGACACCGTGATTCATATAGGTCGGATTTTGATGAGTCGTGGATTTTATTCCTTCTACTGATCCTCCCTGGTCAATCGCTACATCCATTATTAAGCTGTTTTCAGGCATAGTTCGTAACAAATCATCGGTTAGAATATTAGGCGCAGAGGCACCCGGAAAAAGGACGGCGCAAATCACAACGATTGCCGTAAGATAGGAAGCACGAAGGCAATCGGGAGTAGAAAAA
>CAYSLK010000116.1:0-15699 GCA_964431885.1 uncultured Dehalococcoidia bacterium
CAACTATCGGCACACACTTTCAGCATCTGAGACTAATCGATCAAGCTCTAAATCTGACTCAGTCGGTTCCACCAACTTATACATTTCTACTTTCTCGAATTGATGTACTCTTTTTATCCCTCTAGTATCTCTGCCAGCCGCAGATTTCTCCCTTCTAAAACAGGGAGTATGAGCTACATAGTAAAGAGGCAACGTTCCCGGCGCTAGTATTTCATCCCTGTAAAGATTAGTAACAGGTACTTCGGCGGTTGGAACCAACCACAAATCGTCGTCTTGATCATGATACATTGTATCGAAGAATTTAGGCAGATGCCCACTGCTCGTGGCAGACGAACTGTTAACAAGATATGGAAGATATATCTCTTGATATCCATGTTCATTCGTATGAAGATCCATCATCCAATTCACCAGAGCTCGTTGGAGTCTGGATCCTTTACCTTTAAGGATAAAAAATCTGGAACCGGACAGTTTAGCCCCTCGTTGTAAATCTATAATATCTAAATTCTCACCTATCTCCCAATGAGGCAATGGAGTAAAACCGTCTAAAGATTTGCCTGGTATATCGCGAACAATTACGTTGTCCGATTCATCCTCACCACGTGGCACATCGTGACGTGGAATATTTGGCACATTGAGCATCAAAGTCTCGAGTTTATTCTCAATTTCCCTAGTTTCCTCTTCAAGAGTCTTTATATTTTTCCCCATCATTCTCATTTGATGGATTAAACTATCAGATAAATCCCCGGTTCTACCAACTCCTTTATTAAATTCGTTACGCTGTGCTCTCAAGTCATCTGATTTAACTATAATAGAACGCCGTCTACTATCTAATTCCAATATTTCATCGACCGGCACACTATCTCCTCTAAGTCTTACCGATTCTTTAACTAGCTCAGGATTCTTACGAATTATTTCAATGTTAAGCACTGAATACCTTCCACATTAATTCTTCTCGGCACACACTGAATTCAGATCCAGTATCTCCATAGCATAACTCCTCACTAGCCGATATCTCTTCTATTGTCCAATAGCACACTTATTTAAAATCCGATTGGGATGGCGCTCAGACATAAGATACCTTATTTGTCGATAGTAGGCCAGTATGTCCCTAATAGTACCACCGTATAAATCTAAATCAGTTTTGTTGAAAAGAGTACCCAAGTTTATTTATTGTAAATTGAACTCTAGTGGCTGATTTAGAAACACCTTTACTGACTAAACAATTTCAAATATACAGTTTCATCATTTTTACTGTAATATGTATATATATGTTAATTATAATAGCCATTCATAATGACAAATCTGCGGTTATTGAATAGCCTTTGAGATGTTTCCAAAACAGCCTTTCGGCTGTATGATTAGTTTAACTAAAGTGCGACTTTTACTTGGTCTCATTCTAACCACTAGGGTTTGGGGCTCTCGTACATTATTCCAATTCCGCTCCATAATAAGTGACATGACTCAAAACACTAAAGTAACAGATTATGGAGACCAACTGGTCTCTGTACCAAGAGCACATCTGCGAATGGAACTCTTACAAACCACAGATGGTCTTTTTCTAACTCACGAGGGGAAATCAGTATTGGAATGCTATTTAACAGAAGATGGGATGTTGATAGCGGGATTTATTGCAAAAGCTCTAGGTGTTAACATCCCTGCCATGAACCAACCAATACCAATTAGAGTGTCCACCGGTGTTTTATATCGTGCTTTGGGAATATCTTACCTGGATTTACATAACCAGGAATCCTATACAATACTTGAACGACTCCTAGAAGAGGCCGCAATGCAACGTAGAGGCACTAACGAAAGTCTGTGAACAATAAGGGGCCTTTCGGGAATTCAGTCCTCATAAGTTGATTATAGAGATTAACGAGTGGTGATCGAGCACTCCGTTGATTTGGTCCCCTCATACATCTATAATCATCTGCATCATCTAACAATTTTATAAATTCTAAGTGGAAACTGAATATAGGAAATGTGGCCGTTACTGTGGCTTTAAACTACTCAAAATTAACACCAGGCAAAAAGATATTGGATCAAAGCTATGTGTTGGACAATGAAACCATTCAGAAATATATAGATGCGGTTGGAGGTAACATTCCACCTTCCGACGAGACGGAGGCTTTAAGCCTTGTCCCACCAATGGCAATCGCATCTTTATGGCTTCGCGGCGTCATTAAAGAATTGGAAATCCCTGGTGGCACTCTCCACGTAGGCCAAGAATTAGAATTCACTCAAGCTGCACGAATCGGGGATAGAATAGAATGCACGGCTACCATACTCCAAAACACAGTTAGAAAAGATATCAGATTCATGGTGGTTCAACTTAAGGTGACTAACGATGTTTGTCAGCCTATCATGCAAGGCAAAGGCACTTTAACTTTACCTGAATAATGGTGAAATGATAGCGAGTTTGGAAATGATAAAGGGCGAATATCTACCTACTATAGAAAAAGTTGTCACGCAGCTTATGATTAACCAATATGCAGAAGCTTCAGGAGACTTTAACCCCATACACGTCAATGAGGAATACGCTAAGAAATCTCGATTTGGTAGTACAATAGCCCACGGCATGATGATCGCTGCTTCTATATCAGAGTTAATGACAATGATCTTTAAACAAGCTTGGTTAAATGGAGGTCGTCTAAAAATACGATTCAGGGCTCCAGTTTTCCCAGGAGACACTATAACGACTGTCGGTCAAATCCTAAACATAAATCTTTTAAACGACAAGAAGGTCATTAACTGTTCTGTAGAAGTTCGTCGACAGACCAACGAGGTAGCTATTTCTGGTGAAGTTACTGTAATGCTTAATGAGAAAGAGGAATGAGAATATCATTGTTATAACTCCTCTCTATCGAATATTGTATAGTATCTAGTCTATACAGGGACTATTTTGAACTGATTGCGACGTAACTGAACGCAAAGTAAATACGAAGTTCGGAGAGTTAAATTTAAGACGGAGGCAAATGAGTGGTACCACAAAGCGAAAGAACCAGAATTGCCGTAGACACCATGGGTGGAGATCAGGGGCCTGAGGTACTAGTAGCAGGTGCGGTGCAGGCAGTTCAAGAGGGTGACGATGTTATTATAATCTTAGTTGGAGACGAAGTTGCAATAAAAAGAGAGCTTAGGAAGCATAATGTTCAAGACTTACCAATAACAATTGTACCTTCGGAGGGGGTTATTACTGAAGACGACCACCCGGCTCGAGCTTTGCGTCAAAAACCGAAAGCATCTATTCTGGTTACAACTAACATGGTGAAGGAAGGATACGCCGACGCCAGCGTAACTATGGGCTCCACTGGTGCCGCTATGGCAGCAGCTACAGTATTGCTCGGACTGGCGAAAGGGATTGATCGCCCTGCATTAGGGGGTCCAATAATAGGACTAGCTCCCCGTACTGTAGTAATCGATTTGGGTAGCAACGTAGATTGCCGTCCAGCACAATTAGTTAAATTTGGTGTCATTGGAAGCGTTTTTGTCAGACAAAGTTGGGGTTATAAAGATCCCCGCATTGCTTTATTAAGTGTCGGATCAGAAACTATAAAAGGCAACAGACAGGTTCGCGAGACAGCAGAAATGTTCTCGGAAAGTGACTTAAATTTTATAGGAAACATAGAGGCAAATGACATATTTAGTGAAAAGGCGGATGTGGTAGTATGTGATGGCTTTGTTGGCAATATTGTGATGAAATTAACAGAGGGCATGGGCCAAGCTATAGCCGATCATTTGAAATCACGACTTACCGACAAATTGGACAATGCTGATCTGAGACAAATTACCTCAGAGATCTTCGAATTAAACAATCCTCTCGAGACTTTCGGTGGGGGTCCGTTATTTGGAGTTAATGGTGTAAGTGTTATAGGCCATGGACGAGCCAAAGCAAATGCTGTCCGGCTGGCTATTAAAACGGCTAAGGAAACCGTTGAAAACAACTTCATCACCAAGCTGAATGAAGAATTGAGTCAACTTGATGAACAAATATGAACGTTGCCAAAGTCACCGGTAAATTCACTACATGAACGGGAGATATAGTGCCTAAATCTGATATCGAAGGTAGAACTGCACTCGTCACAGGGGCCGCTAAAGGCATTGGTAAAGCTATAGCGTTAACACTGTCGGATTTGGGTGTGAAGGTGGCGGTAAATTACAAAACCTCAGCGCAAGAGGCAGCGTGTCTTGTGGATAGCCTTCAGTCTAAAGGTGTGGATTCTATTTCCATACAGGCTGATGTAAGTAATCGAGATCAAGCAAACAATATGGTGAACGCTGTACTTGATAAATGGGGACAAATTGACATTCTCGTGAACAATGCCGGTATTATTAACGATGGTCTTCTGGTCAGGATGTCCGATGAAGATTGGGATAAGGTAATTGCTACTAACTTAAGTAGTACTTTTCATTGCAGCCGGGCAGTCATTAGAGGAATGATGAGAAGGCGTTGGGGTCGTATAATTAATATCGGTTCTGTGGTAGGGCTGAGGGGGAATATTGGGCAAGTTAACTACACAGCTTCAAAGGCTGGAATGGTAGGCTTCACTTACGCACTGGCTAAGGAAGTTGCGAGTCGTTCGATCACCGTGAACACAGTGGCTCCAGGATACATAAGTACTGACACAGTAGATGTACTAACCGAAGATCAAAAGAGTAAGATAATGACGTGGATTCCCCAAGGACACTTCGGAGAACCCGAAGACGTCGCTAATTTAGTAGGTTTCCTAGCTGAAGAAAAAGCGAATTATATTACAGGACAAGTAATCTGCGTAGACGGTGGAATGGCCATCTGAAAACTCCAGGATAGTAAAATATGCTACTGCATTGGGGAGAACGATGCAGGAAATAGTAATTTATTCTCCTGCCTAGTAGGTTGGAAAGGGATATCGGGTGGCCAAAAGTCAGATTGGAGGGCCTCTGAACGTACTCTTAACCGCTCCTCAAAACTTTTGTAGGCCCAGAGGTGCACAAAGTTATTGACACCTCCATGCTCTGTATACCAACATCCGGCCAAAGGTGATAGCATCTCTCGCTGCTCTATGACTTTCTCCCATTCCATAAGGACTTTGTTTAATACTTCTGAAGGATACGTGTACATACGCATCTCATACAAAGGTCCTATCGATCTGGACGTTAATGGGTTCATAAATGGAGCTGGCAGGTAAATCTGAGACACCATGTCTACTATAAGATCTTCTGTTTGAGGAGGCCAAACAGGATTGGGATGTGATTCCGCCTTCGCCCGTATTTCAGTTCTGTCTTGTGAACTTTCATAGGGCCAAATTGCTACCATTTGGTTAAGCGTGCCAATTTCTGTATACCAATGCCCTCCTAAATTAGACAATGTTAATCGGCCCGGAAGTTTTTCAATGAATCGACTCCAATATTTCTCTAACATGTGTGTTTTTAAATAGTAGGTTCTTATCTCATAGATCACGAATTTCTCCTGCCAAATCGTTTTCCGGTTGCTATATGGTTTCCTTCAATGTCATGACGGCACCCACCAAGGTTACATAGCGCTTATGTTAACAAATATCTTAGAAGTACGCCTTGATTATTTTACAACCGTTAAGTCATTCGATAGAAAACGGTTCTGCAAAAAGTATAACCTATTTTATTCATAGACGAGAATATGAAATATATGCTGATTCATAGAACTGAGAAAGGTCTGTTTTTCACGCTATATCTCCATAACTGATACAATAACTGAGCTGTTTGCTATTAGAAGAACAATAATAGGAGCTACGCTAATGACAAATGTCATCAGAGGCCGTACCAGTTTAGAATTACTAGAGGATCTTGAGGAATTTATACCAGGAGGTGTTGTCCACAGATCTAAGTTACCTGATTCCGTGAGAACAATCATAGAAGGAGGTAAAGGTAGCCACATCTGGGATGTTGACGGTAATAATTACATAGACTATATCCTGGGCTCTGGCCCAATGCTATTAGGTCATTCCAACCCTGATGTGACTAGGGCGGTACAGCGTAGGTTGGAATACGGTACACAATTTTTGCAGGCAACCGATATAACACTCAAGCACGCGCGTAAGATAATAGAGATCCTACCCAGTGCCGAGCAAATCAAATTTACCGGTACAGGAAGTGAAGCGACATATATGGCCCTACGTCTAGCACGTGCCTACACCGGAAAAAACAAAATCATAAAATTTGAGGGGGCGTTTCATGGAACTCATGACTACACAGCATGGAGCACCAACCCTTCAGAAATGCTCCCATTCCCTAACGCCGAACCCGACACAGCCGGTATACCACCTGTTTTACAACCCTACGTGCTGATAGCACCATATAACGATCCAAATTATATTCGAGAGCTCATTATAAAGAATAGAGACGATCTAGCGGCCGTAATTCTTGATCCAATGACAAGAATGATTAAGCCCGATTTTGATTTTCTAGAATCAATACGAGAGTCCACGAAAGAAGTAGGGGCATTATTTATTTTGGATGAGGTCGTCTCAGGATTTCGTTTAGCTCTAGGTGGAGCCCAAGAGTACTATGGAATAGATCCTGACATTACAACTCTTGGTAAAATCCTGGGAGGTGGTCTTTCGATTGGAGCTATTACAGGCAAGAAGGAGTTTATGAGCAGGATGGATCCTAAGTTTCGATCAGATAATCAATATGCAATGGTAAGTGGAACTTTTTCATCTAATCCACTATCTTCAACAGCTGGTTTGGCTACTATCGAAATATTGGAGCAGCCTGGTACGTATGATCGTCTCTACAAGTCGGGGCAGAGGCTGTCAGAAGGGTTCAGCGAAGTATGCGCCAATTTAGAGATCCCCGCGATAATAAACCAAACAGGCCCTACAGTCGACGTGAAATTTACCAGGGAAACTGAAATCAAAAACTACAGAGATGGAATCAGCGTTGATTCCGACATGGAACAACATGTTTCTACAGAAATGATGAGACGCGGTATTTTCCAGCTTCCCGGCGCCGGCTTTTACCTTTCCTTATCGCATTCCAATCAAGATATAGACGAGACTATAGAAGTTTTTGACACCGTTCTCAAAGCAACTCACTAACATCAAATATAATGTATAGGCGCTTAGGTAGTTTGTTTGGGTAGTATTAGAAATGTTTATTACTCTAATTGATGCAGGATAAATAGCATGTCTGGCAATAATCAAAATTTCAAAGGAAAAGTAGTGTTGGTAACCGGAGGATCTAGGGGTATCGGCAAGGCTATCGCTACAGAATTCGCCCGCCGGGGAACAGACGTAGTATTTAATTATATTAGAAGTCACGATTCTGCTAACGCAGTAAAAAATGAGATAGAAAGTCTAGGAGTTCGATGCTTGAGGGTGCGAGCACATTTAGGGGATAGTAAGAACATCAAAAAGTTATTTAGCACTATAGAAAGGGAGTTTGGGAAGCTTGATTTCTTGATTAACAATGCTGCCTCAGGCGTTCAGCGTTCAGCAACAGATTTGGAAGAGAAGCATTGGGACTGGACTATGGATATTAACGCCAAAGCGCCATGGTTGTGTGCTATAGAGGCTTCGAGATTAATGACAAATGGAGGAGCGATAATCAATATTAGTAGTATGGGATCACAGAGAGTCTTACCCTACTATTTTTCCGTAGGTACTTCTAAGGCAGCCTTGGAAGCTCTAACAAGATACCTTGCAGTTGAACTTGCCTCCAAAGGTATTACAGTCAACGCTGTATCTGGTGGCTATGTGAACACAGGTGCTTTGAACCATTTTCCTAACCGAGAAGACATGCTAGCTGAGGGACAAAAAACCTTGGAAGGTCGCATATTAACTGGAAATGATATAGCTCAAGTAGTTTGTTTCTTGTGCTCCAAAGAAGCTGAAATGATACGAGGACAAGTTATTATCGTAGACGGTGGCACTTCCCTTCACGCATGAGTTTATTGGATATTTTATCTGTGTGGTATTTCCTCTATCAGAATAGTTCCCTCAGTTCCGTCCTTAAACTTCGACATTAATTGTAAGCCCGCTATAGCAGTTGATTTCTTCACGTACCCCAGTCCAACTCTTTTGCCAAGTACCGGTGATTCCTGAGCCGACGTTACCATTCCTACTCGCTTACCATCTAATAAGAGTTCAGAACCTGCAATAAGGTTATTGTCTGTCGAGGAAAGGCCCACTAGAGTTCTCTTAACTTTATCGTATGTGTCCAGTCTTGCAACCACCTCTTGACCTATATAGCAACCCTTATTAAAACTGATTGCATGTGATAAATTAGCCTCCAGTGGATTGTTCTCTTCACTGATATCTTTTCCATATGAAGGGATGCCTCTCTCGATTCGAATAACTTCTAAAGCTTTCATGCCTATCGGTTGTAGGGAATATTTTGCACCACTATCGAGACATTCCTGCCAAAGCAACCCAGCTTCTTCATTCCGTATAACAAGATCATATCCTACGGTATTTAAAAAATCTGTTCGGATGAGTAGGGCATCTATAATGCCTGTATTGGTAAAGACCGATTCATTAGATCTTAAGCTATTGACATCCAAATTGAAAAGTTCTCTGATTAACTTCGGTGCAAACGGTCCAACTATAGATAACATTGCAGTATTTTCAGTTGAATCTGTAACTTTTACATCTTCAGTGAAGGTGTAAAAGTCCATCCACTCAATGACTTTTTGCCTGTTGTCAGGACTGGAGATTACTAATTGATGATCTGGTAAATTTAACACAAACAGCAAGTCTATAATCCTGCCTTTGTTTGAAGTAAGAACCGTATACGACCCACAATGTAATTCCAGGTAATCTAATTTATTAGTACTAAGGCGATTAAGTAAATCAAGCCCATCGCTACCAGTGACCTTCAATCGACCTACGTATGATCTATCAATTAACCCAACAGTTTTGGTAGCAGATATGTATTCTTCCTCAAATGTGGAATATACAAAAGGTAGCTGCCAACCATATGCCTCACAAATTTCACTGGCAGTCTTTCTGTGGATGTCTGTGAGGGGGGTTTCCGTCATATTTATAGCCTCTAATAAAGAAGATTGCCCGGCCGCCGGATATGGTATGGGAGTCGGTGGTCTCTATGGCAAATCATCCAAGAGCTAAGAATCAGAACCTACAAGGTACCAGTGCCATTTTTTAGAAGAATTACACACTAAATGAAGTTCCGCAGCCACAGGTCGTTCGTGCATTGGGATTATTGAATACGAATCCTTTCCCGTTCAATCCTCCCGAATATTCAAGAACGGTTCCAGCCAAAAACACATAGGACTTCTTATCTATATACAGCTGAATCCCATGTTCTTCTATTACTTTATCATTCTCTCCTGGTTCGTATACTAAATCCAACAGGTAAGTGAGACCGGAACAGCCTCCACCTTTCACTCCTACACGCAAATTAGCATCTGGCTTGCCAGCTTCATTGGCGAAAACTTTCACATGAGCAGCTGCTGCTTCTGATATCTTTACACGGGTATCTGGTTTAGGTTGTGTCTTATTCACGGTAAAGCCTCCTATTAGAGGATCAAGACAAGAGTCCTTGTGAGCATAGTACATTCTATAAACAAATACAATCTACGTCAATGAGATCGTTTACAATTGTATCAGCGGATCTGAAACCTATAGTACGGGGAAGGTCGATAACTTTAAAGTAGGGTCACAGACATTAACGATAAGGTTACAATTGACATGCCATTCTCGCATTCTTATAGTAGGCCAAAGTGCTCTATATTAAAGACAAGCTTTCACGCCGCTCTTTCTCCTCCTCCGCGCTTTTGCTTTTGCGACGGGGATGAATCATTTCTACCAGGTGATACTCCATTAATATCAAGCATATATCCACATTGTAGACATTCCTTATAGTGTCCATACATATCTCTATTGGTGTGCAAATCGCCAACACACCTAGGACACGATTTCAGGATTACTTCCTCTAAATCATTTTTATTCAATGAACTTTTTCCTTCTCTTATACATTTTGCCTTGGAAAACGGAACTTACTATGGATTTAGATTATCAAGAAAATGGTCCGTCTCAACCCAAGGGCGGTGATGTTAACAAACAAATTCTAGGCAGTCAAGGTATTTTATGACCACCAAATCAAATATTGCATTTCTGTCATGTATATACTTTCCTCACTATAAGAGTAAAAGTCATTAAATTTGATTTGCGTTTTACATGTGCCTTGTCTATAGTGCGTAGTTAAGAGTTTATAGGATGAACCACGTCCACAGAGTATCCGAAGACCCTATAAACCTTTTAATAACCTGAGCTCCCAAAGCGGATTGGGGATTCATTTTTGGACTACAATCTACTGGGGAGGTTTATCTTGGCTAAGACTCTTTCACAAAGCTTAAAAGTTTTAACTTTCGATATCCGTGGAGCTCGTGCAAGTGGCTACAGAGCCGGCTATATCAATAGATACGATTTCCCTTATGAGGAGACTCCTCTTCAGCCGGACATTGTCACCGATAATCTCGTCTGCTTCGCTTCTCTCATGGTAGAAGGATTGGATTCATGAACTCCAAGTCTACGGTTATAGTAATAGGTGGAGGCGTTATAGGCTGTTCTATTGCCTTCCATTTGTCTAAATGCGGAGTAAATACTACAGTAGTGGAACGCGGACGGATCGGAGCAGAAGCTTCAGCCGCGGCTTCAGGTCTTCTGGGTCCCTCCTCAGGAAAACATCCTTATGACGAATTAGCAACTAAAAGCTACAATATGTTCCCTCAATTAACTGAAGAACTGGAGGACATAAGTGGCATACAAACAGAGTTCCTGAAGTGCGGGATGCTCGAAATTGCAATTACACACACCGAAGTCCTAGATCTCTCCAAAAGATTCAATGAACTTAGTACAGCTGATACACAAATAGAGTGGCTAGAACCTAGAGAGGCGCTCGAATTAGAGTCGCAGCTGAACCAAAGCACGGTTGGTGCCATTTATATGCCAAATATTAGTAAAATTAACAATCGCCAACTATGTAAAGCGTTAGCCATATCAAGCCTCAAATTAGGGGCTGAATTTCGTCACGGTGTGGAAGTCACTGGTCTTGTGAAGGATGGCCAGAAAATTATCGGCGTCGAGGTTCCGGGCGATAAAATACTAGGCGATAAAATAGTAATCGCTGCAGGTGCATGGACAGGAACATTGGCAGCCTCTTTGGGATTAGAACATTTCCAAAGCCCTTATGGTCCACTAGCAAAATTTGCACCGATTCACCCTGTCAAAGGTCAAAATATCAATCTGCAACCACCGGGATGCGGTTTGAAAATGGCTCTTGGATACCAGGAGGGGATTTTCGTGCCTCAGGCTAACGACTCGATAGTTGCAGGTCCTACCTTGGAGCAAGTTGGGTTTGATACCCGAGTAACCGCTGGCGGGCTTCGTTATATTTTAAACCTGGCGACCACTGCCATACCATCTCTGGAATATAGTAATATCAACTGGACTGTAGCGGGACTTAGGCCGAATACGCCAGATGAATTACCTATACTAGGCTCTCTGCCAGCCTATGATAATATCATCATAGCATCAGGTCATCATAGAAGTGGAATAAATCTTAGCCCTGTGACCGGTAGCCTAATTACCGATCTCATTACAGGTAATCCTTCTCGTCTTATAAAACATTTTGACCCGACACGATTCATCAACATATAAATACACTACATCAAAGATCAAGCAATTGAGGCGCTAACAAGGAACTAACCCTACACAGGATTCGTAACGAGCGAATTGGACAATATTAAACATCTGAAGATAAGTTAATTGTTACCCAAATATTCTTTTATCCTGCGATTATATTCGGACTTTCGTGTGACTTGATTCATCAAGTCTTCAGAAGCAATATTAGAGCGCAGATCTGATGGTGGAGTTCCATGTCTTAAACTGTTCAGAGTATCATAAACAGCCTTAACCGCGGCTTGAAAGGGTAAGTGTCCCTGGAGCAATATACGAACGCCGTAATCAGCCAAATACCCCCTATCCATATGGTCTTCATTTATTCCTCCTAGAAGCAATGGCAGTTTAACTGCGTGGTGCAGTTCTTCAATCTGTTCTCTAGTAGTAACGCCTGTTATAAAAAGAGCGTCAACACCAACCCGTTCATAGGCTTTGGCTCGTCTGACGGCCCCTGCGATTCCCTCCAATTGAATCGCACTAGTCCTAGCAGCGATAACCAGACTAGAATCCTCCCTGCCATCCAGGGCAGATTTCATCTTCCCTACACCCTCTTCTATTGAGATCAGCTCGACTCCATCTTCGTTACCGAAACTCTTAGGCAACAAAGTATCCTCGATTGTTAAAGCCGACACACCAGCATTTTCCAATTCCTCCACAGTACGTCTGACATTAAGAGCATTACCGTAACCATGCTCCGCGTCTACCATCAGGCTTATATGACTTGCCCTACAGATACGACGCGCCTGTTGAGCAAATTCACTTAGAGTTAAAACGATGAGATCGGGGTCACCAAGAATAGTTGCAGACCCGATAGATCCCGCAAACATACCTACTTCGAAACCTAGATCTTCAGCAATACGAGCCGATATTGGATCATATACTGAAGCAGGACACACACATTTATCACTTTCGAGGATTGAACGATATAGCTCCCGTCGTCCCGAAATATTCATCTAATCTATACCTCGTAAAGTAAAGCACATAGTTTTAAAGGCCAACAGTATCCTTGCACGAAATAAGTTTTTGATATTAATGGATGTTGCGAAGGAAAGATCCCTTTCCATTTCATCGTTTCCTAGTCAACTAAGGTTCTCTGAACATGAGCGGTTGGATGAATAGCCATTACCCTTGCGACCGACCCGGATGTATTTTTAAATCCATGCCTCACTCCAGGAGGCGCAAGTACAGTTTGCCACTCAGAAACGGTTATTATTTGATCTCCCAAGATCGCTTCTAGCTCTCCTTCAACAATAACCATGGCTTCCTCTTTAGGATGGACATGAACAGGCACGATAGCTCCAGGTTCTAAAACCAGATCTGCCACGGTCAACGAATCGGCTCCATTATCAGAGCTTACGAGTGTCCATCGGTCTGCGGTACCGAATTCACCTTTTGAAACATCCTTCTTATCAAGTATTGGCATGCTTTCCTCCGGCCGTAATAATTTTATTGTATTGTAGCTTATAACTCATTCCAGTGTATATTACAGTGATATCAGGAGGAATACTAACAGCTTGCAACTACACTTCTTCACATATACACTCAGGCAAATCAAACTTAAGGTGTAATTAATGGCTGTTAGAATCGGTATAGGATTTGGTGGATGGCCCTTTGAAACCCTGCAACCAGAGCTATTGTGGGATTATACATTGAGATGTGAGGCCTTGGGCTTCGACTCTTTGTGGTTAAGCGATAGAATAGTATCTGAAAAATTTAATGTGGAGCCGCTTATGGCTATTGCAACCATGGCCTCTCTCACTAAAAATCTTAAGTTTGGTACAAGTGTGTTAGGATTACCACTTAGAAATCCTACCATTCTAGCAAAACAAATAGCTTCCCTAGACTTTTTATCCAATGGTAGATTATTGCCTGCTGTAGGATTAGGACCTGAAAACGATCGAGAATATGAATCATGCGGGACACATCGTTCCACACGCTCTGGGCAGACTGACGAAGCAATTAGAATAATGCGCCTACTGTGGTCGCAGGATGATGTCAATTTTCAAGGCAAATACTTTAGCCTACGTAATATATCGATTCAACCCAAACCCGTACAAAAAGACTTACCTCCCATTTGGATTGGCGGAAGAAGTGAAGCAGCCCTGAAACGAACAGCCAGAGTTGGAGATGGTTGGTTGGTTTCTCGAGCCTCAGCCTCCGATGTTGGGCTCGGTATCAACAAAATTAAGGAATATCTTAAACAATACGGACGTACTGGTTCAATTGAGGAGGATCACTACGGCGCAATTTTAAATTTCTGCTTCGCTGATAGTTTTAACGACGCTGAAATACTAGCAAAACCATATCTCTATCCAAACAGTCAAGATTCCGATTATCGCAAGTTTTCAATCTTAGGAAGGCCCGAGAACGCTAGAAATCTAATTGACTCATTTATCAAGGCCGGTGCTACCAAATTTATCGCACGTCCATGCTGCCCTCCGGAAATGATGTTGGAACAGCTCGAAATCTTAGGACAATCTGTTCTACCCTACTATCATTAGAAATGTATTATTAACAGAGTCGCAATCTAAATATTGATGGAAGCGATGTCGCACAATGCGCTAGTCTGTCGTTAGTGTTTAAAGTGCCCAGTTTCATATTTTAGAGCCCTCTTCCTCACGTATTTGACAGTATTAGAACCCTTAGTTACTATCGTCGATGTTCTAAATGCATTTAACGGCGCCATACAATTTCATTGCGAGGAGGAATTACATTTGTACTTCGTTAGGTTTGTCTTGTTTTGTGCAGATGCTGTAAACGACTTCCTTGCTAAGAATTGTCCTTATATCGCCGGTGCTATATCTTTTTACACCTTATTTTCATCATTCCCTCTAGCTCTGGCCATTATATCTATTGCCGGTTATGTGTTGCCCGGGCACGAAGATGAATTTATAGCCCGTCAACAATTAGTTAAAGATATCGGCGAGGTTATTCCGGTCTCTACATCATTCATTGCAGACACATTACAAGGAGTTGTCAATACTCGTGCAATAACAGGAATCGCAAGTATATTAGGTCTGCTATGGGCATCTACTGCAGCATTCAGTGCCATAAGAAAAGGTATTAATGCGGCATGGGGTATCAAAAAGACGAGGCCATTCCTAAAAGAACGACTTATAGATCTAGCATTAGTCGTAGGTGCCGGCGTGCTAGTGATGTTGATTTTATTCGCAGCTTCCATATTCGGCTTTTTTAGTGAGATTACTTCCGTTTTGATACCAGACGTAAACATAAGTAAGAGTTTCTGGGGAATAGCAGCAAAAATAATCACTGCTGTACTATCTTTCCTAACGTTTCTGATACTCTACCGTTTCCTACCAAACACCCGAGTCTCTCTTAATGATGTCTGGCTAGGATCACTCCTTGCCTCCATGGCGTTCGAAGGAGCAAAATGGGGGTTTGTCTGGTATGTAACGACCTTCCCAATATATAATGTCGTATATGGTTCAGTTGGGGCAATAATGGCATTGTTGACCTGGGTATACGTTTCAGCTATCATCTTGTTGTTCGGTGCGCTTATCACTTCCCGTTATACAGCATTTGCGGGTAAAACCGGTGAGAAGAATAGTTTTAAATTACTTTGGATAGGGCTGTCGCGTGTACGGCTTAGGGTTGTTCCATATACAGATGCTGATTAAAGAAAAGGTAGTTTGTGTTACAGCTAGTTTTTTGTTGGTTTTCTCCTTTGTGTCTTTAGCATGTGTATCAACTAACCAAGTAGAAGAAAAAGGGAAATCACCAGGGTTAGAGATTACCAACACACCACCAGCTGGTAACAATATATTTCAGTCAGACCTAAACACGGTCATGCTGCCATCCGTATCAGGTTTAGTGTCGAAAATAAACCCAGCCGTCGCAAGTATTGCCACTGACTCTCTTGATAAAGGCCTCTTTTTTAATTTTACTAAGGAGGGAGCTGGCACAGGAATAGTAATAAGCTCTAATGGCTACGTAGTCACAAACTACCATGTAGTTAAAGACGCAGATGAGATTGTTGTTAATCTCCCTAACGGTGACAGCCATGACGCGCAAATAGTTGGGGGTG
>CAYSLK010000117.1:0-7784 GCA_964431885.1 uncultured Dehalococcoidia bacterium
GCCGTGCAGCTGACACTAAAGCATCTGGTTTTAATCCCCCTACGGATTTATTTAAAGTAATGGAACCGATTATTTTGAGTCCCGGATATATCTTATTAAGCATGAAAGCCGAAGAAGAAGTGGGATATTCATCTGATTTGAAAACGAATCCGGCTAGACCAGACTCGTATGAATGACGGGAACAATCTAACGCGTCCATACGTCCTTCATGTATGGGATCGAGACCTACATGAACTTGCAAATCGTAAGAACCTTTCAATATATCGAGAACGCAATCATTCATAGAGTCGGAGATTAACACACGACATATTAGATTTCAATGTTTACAAAATGTCCTGCTTAATTGTAGTACAATAAGATCCCGGCAACTCAGGCCATTGATGTGTTCAGCCATTATTATACCGAGAGGCTCGATTCATGCTAAATAAACTAGGACGTATGACCTCGATTAAACATTCTGGTGAGGAAAGCGACGGACCTCCAGGCCAATTCATAACCGATAAGTTTCCGATCCTAACATTCGGTGAAACTCCAGAAATTGAACTTTCCGATTGGAAATTCGATATTACAGGAGAAGTAAAACAGGACCTTTCATTAAATTGGTCTGAATTTCTCGCATTGCCGCAAATCACAGTAAATGCCGAATTTCACTGCGTGACTCAATGGAGTAAATTACAGAATCAATGGATAGGAGTATCCTTTAAAAGAATTGCAACACTCGTTGATATTAACAACCAGGCTGATTTTGTAATGATTCATTGCTATGGTGACTATTCCACTAACTTACCTTTAGAAGTTTTAATGGACGATGACGTATTATTTGCCCACACACACGAAACAAAGACACTAGACCGTAATCATGGAGGTCCTCTACGTTTAGTCGTGCCAAAACGCTACGGATGGAAAAGTGCCAAATGGGTCAACGGTGTAGAATTTATGTTAGAAAATAAACCAGGGTTCTGGGAGGAACGAGGCTACCATATGAATGGAGATCCTTGGAAAGAAGAGCGGTTTTGGAAAAATTTGACCTACTAGAATACACTATACACCTAAACATATTTACCACTATTCCCAAACAAAAGAATGACTTCTGAAATGACAATAGTAGGACTTTGTCCTATTATCAAGCCTCTTATAGGCTATGGAGAAACGAGTACTTCTCTGTTGTTAATGTCAAGCATATAGCCACATTGTAAACACTTCCTGTAATGACCAAAAACGTCCTTATCCATATGAAGGTCTCCAGAACACCTAGGACACGCCTTGAGTTCTATATGATTCGATTTAACTATATTGGTATTTAATTCTATTTTCATACTTAATAAATTCTCCTCCTCGACACAAAATATATTTTGTCTCCATTTTCTTCTTCAGTCCTAGTACTTAAGTCTTATAATATAATACACCTTGACATACATCATATCAAGAAGTAGACTATAAGAGGGTTAAATCATGATGCTAGCCAATCTGATTATAAAAATATAGAATATATGTATCCACGCAAATTTATTGGTACGTATTGTTTTTATAACGGACGTTTATCATTAAAAGTTAGTAGAATTTAGTATTAGGATATGTCCTCTATCAACATCTCGATTGTATGCAGTCTGACTGAAAGGCTTGATAGTGTATCAGGGAAACGAATCTGTAAATGAAGTTCGAGGAGTTTATATCATTAGTGTCGCTGCTCGAATACTTGAGATGCATCCTCAAACCTTACGTAAATACGAACGAATCGGATTGGTAACACCTTCACGAACAGTGGGATCTTTGCGTCTTTATTCGGAGGAGGATATAGCAAGGCTAAACCTAATTAAATATTTGATAGGAGAACTAGGACTTAACCTGGCCGGTGTTCAATTAGCATTAAAATTGTTTAACCATCTGATACTTGTACGAAACCGCATGCATGCCTTAAATGAAGTAGACCTAAAGGTATACATGCATCAAAGTCTCGAAGAGATGATTGCTATACTCGGTGGAGATATTCAATAAAGAGTTTAGGAAGGCCATATCATATGATAGATGAGCAAGAACGAGAAAGTCCCAAAGAAGAAGACTCAATAGAAGAAGACTCAATAGAGGAACGATTAGAGGAGGCACTTAGGGAAAAGGATCAATTCCGTCAATTAGCTCAAAGAGCTCAAGCTGATTTCATAAACTATAAACGGCGCTCCTCTTCGGAGCAAAATAATCTGAAACAAACGGCCAATAGGAATTTAATACTCAAGATATTGGGTTTTGCAGACGATTTAGATAGAGCCATTGATTCAATCTCAGATGACGAAAAAGCTTCTATATGGTTGGAAGGATTACAGCTAGTACAACGAAATCTTAATAGCGTCCTTCAATCTGAGGGTGTTACAAAGATTGAACCGGAAGGTCAAACATTCGAACCATACGAACACGAAGCAATCTTTTTTGAAGAAACAAATGACACCCCAGAAGGAACAGTAATAAAAGTAATAAGAAACGGATATAAACTTCATGACAAGATCCTAAGAGCTGCACAGGTCACTATAGCCAAGGAATCCGATCAAAATAACAAGGATGAATAGGAGTTAATAATGCCCAAAATTCTAGGAATCGATTTAGGAACTACAAACTCAGCTATGGCCGTTATAGAGGGTGGAGAACCAGATGTGGTGGAAAATGCGGAAGGAGGCAGAACTACCCCATCGGTTGTTGCCATGAATACTAGAACAGGAGAAAGATACGTAGGCACGACTGCAAAACGACAGGCAGTAACAAATCCTGAAAACACTATATTTTCAGTTAAGCGATTTATGGGGCGTCGGTTCAAAGAAAAGACTGTGAAGAGAGATATTGGTCTAGTGCCATTCAATGTTAGTGAACACGCTAATGGAGATGTATATGTAAAAATGGCTGATACTACATATGCTCCACCAGAAATTTCAGCTATGGTTTTACAGAAATTAAAGCAAGACGCTGAAGCAAAACTAGGAGAGGAAATTACACAAGCCGTTATTACCGTGCCTGCTTATTTTAACGATAGTCAAAGGAACGCTACAAAAGATGCTGGCCGTATAGCTGGATTGGAAGTGCTAAGAATAATAAATGAGCCAACAGCAGCATCTCTTGCCTATGGTCTTGACAAAAAGTCAGAAGAAACTATCGCTGTCTATGACCTGGGGGGCGGGACTTTCGACATAACCATTTTACAGCTTGGTGAAGGAGTATTCGAAGTAAAAGCGACAAATGGTGACACACACCTAGGTGGAGACGACTTCGATCAACATATTATTGACTGGATTACAGAAGAATTCAAACGCGAACAAGGAATAGATTTGAAACAGGACCGTATGGCTTTACAACGTCTGCGTGAGGCTTCCGAAAAAGCGAAGGTGGAATTGTCGACGCTAATGCAAACGGAAATTAATCTACCCTTCATAACGGCTGATGCTTCCGGGCCTAAACACCTGGTAATGACGCTAAGCCGCTCTAAACTAGAACAATTGGTAGCCGATCTGGTTCAGAGGACAATTGATCCCTGTAAAGCAGCCATGTCAGATGCGGGTGTAACCCCGAAAGACATCAATGAAGTAATTCTAGTCGGTGGTATGACAAGGATGCCTGCAGTCACAGAAACAGTTTCAAACTTATTTGAAAAAGAACCACACAAAGGGGTTTATCCTGATGAAGTAGTTGCATTGGGCGCAGCCATACAGGCCGGGGTATTACAAGGGGAAGTTCAAGATATACTTCTCTTGGACGTCACACCATTGACACTCGGAATTGAGACTCTTGGCAGTGTTAGAACACCACTTATACCTAGAAATACCACCATACCAACCTCTAAAAGTGAAGTGTTCACTACAGCGGCCAATAATCAACCTAGTGTTGAAGTTCATGTCCTTCAAGGAGAACGTGAAATGGCAGCTGACAACAAATCCATAGGACGGTTCGTGTTAGACGGCATATTACCTGCTCCTAGAGGAGTGCCGCAAGTTGAAGTTTCTTTCGATATCGATGCCAACGGTATACTTAATGTCTCAGCCAAAGATAAAGGAACCGGAAAAGAGCAGCGAATAACGATTACAGCCAGTTCTGGCTTAAATGAAGATGAAATACAGCAAATGGTTGATGACGCGGAAGAACATGCAGAAGATGACAAAAGAAAACGAGAAGAGATCCAAACGCGTAACGAAGCAGAAAATGCCATTTATACAGCAGAGAAGCTGCTGGAAGAAAACGCTGATAAGATACCCGACGAATTAAAAACAGAGGTGGAAAGCAAAATTGAGGAAGTCCGGACGGCAACTCAAGGAGAGGATACTGAAATAATCAAAACTGCTCTCCAAGCATTGATGACTGTACTTCAAACTGTCGGTCAGCATGTTTACCAAGAATCTGGTGACAGTGGTCAATCTCAAGAAAAGCCCACAGATGAAACACCGCCAGAGGGAACTGTGGAAGGCGAATTCAGGGAAGTTTAAATTGTAATTGCTAGATTTGTGTACTATTTGCGAGAGGATATCCTGTAACTACACATACAAATAACAGTGTGCGAAATCATCTCAATAGGTCTATCAAGTTATGATAATAGATTCACATGCCTATTCATTCCAGCAGCCCGGTATTGCAGAAGGTTACGAGAATGAATATGAACACTTGGCTTGGATCCAACAAGTACAGGCAAGACATCATCAGCCATCCATAAAACTCTCTGACAGAACACTGGGATCAGCAGATTATCTTGCCCCTTTAGAGAATAGTTTGTCAGAATTACCCGATGCTGACTTCAGAATCGATCATAAAATGGGCAGAGTACTATGGGAGTGGAATGGTGAAACCTACACAAAATACTATTACCCTCCAAATTTACGCAATCTTGAATTCACTCCATCCAGCCTGGTATCGGAAATGGATCACGCTGGGATAGATCTAGCGTTATTACACACAAATCCAAGTCTAGGTAAAAGTAACCAATATCAATATGACTGTATTAGACAATTTCCTGACAGATTACTATCTATGGCTTCAGTCAATGAATGGTTAATAGTTAGTAATCCAGATCAGGTTATTGAGAGCACAGTACACGCTATAGAAAAACTAAATTTAAGCGCCATAAAGTTTAATCCTACTGTATATATAAGTGATAATAAGCCATGGGACGACGGCAAATACCGTTCTTTCTGGGAAGTAGCTACCAAGTTAGGAGTACCTATCTTTTTCACCCTAGGAACAGGTCCAGATTTCACTTCACAAAGTAACCGTAATCAAAATGCCAGCGAAGGATTCCTTAATGAACTTAGGATCTTGATAAGATGGATGGAGCGGTACCCAGATGTGAGCTGTTCTATCACACATGGTTTCCCATGGCGCGTTTTCCGTAAAGGCAACAAAATAAAACTTCCGGAGTCTGTATGGGATCCGTTCAAAAACCCTAACTTGCACATGGAAGTTTGCTTTCCTGTTAGAACAGGAGATGTCTTCGACTTCCCTTACACGGAAATCTGGCCTAATTTATCTGAAATGATTGATAATATTGGTCCTGAGAGACTACATTACGGTACAGATATGCCATTTCAAAACAGATTCTGTACCTATACGCAATCAAGAAGATGGATTGAGCACCACTACCAAAAAGCTACCGGCATTAATAAATCCAGCATCAGTATGTTGATGGGCGGAACAATTGCTTCGCTATTAGATATAAAAAGCCACAAGAATAAAGGAAGTCTGTGAACAAACACTGGAGTTGAATCGACAAATTTCGATCATAGGACGTGATAGGCTAAAAGGTGTTCACGAAGAACATCCTGGGCAAAATCATTTTCGACGTCTCTCCAAACGGAATGGATGTGGTTAGCTTCGTTCTGTCGATTGTCGAATTCTACGACAAAGTCTCCGCCATGTATACGATAATAATGTGCCTTACCTTTCTCTACCGGGCCGGCCCATGCGAAATGTAAGTTATCCATTCCATTCTCATTTAGACTTTCCAATTTCTGTATCGCAAGGTCAGATCGCACTTGACTAACATACTCTGTTATCAATGACATCATTATTTCTTTCTGGCTTCCATTCATTCGTGACATGGACAAGCCTTCTTCTTTGGGAAGCATGGCTTTAGATGAGTTATAAGTCAGTATATCCCATGGAGCTTTATCGTAAATCAATGCCCTGGATTGCTGATTGGTATCCAAACTCTCCATGATTTCGAAACCCATGTCTTCTCTGTCACCTAAGATTCTCAGCCCAGCTTTGGGACCTTTTCTAACTTCAGCAGGATTTGAACCAAAAAAGAATGGGGTCATCGACATGACTTGTTCATCCCATATACTGAAGTGTAGAGATATATGATGGCCTTCGACTCGCCATCCCCATGGATTACTGTTATCTGAAGGCTCACCGAAGATAGTGAAATAATATAATTCAGGATTCCTAACAAAAGTGACTAAGCCCGCTTCCTTCTCTAATGGGCCCAAGACATTTTCAAGGTCAATAATTTGCTTGGCTTGCGCATACGATCGTTCCGTAAGACCAGTTCTCATTAGATCGAAAGCGAACGCTCTTTGTTCACTATCCATATCTCTGAGTGAAAGCCCATGCCTGTTAAGTGGTGGATAATACCAAAACACCCTTTCACCATCTAAATAATGGTAGGTTGCCATAGCTTCCTGATCTTTATCTAGGCTATCAAGAAATTTCGCCGCAGCTGACCTCATCTGAGTCGCTGCTGTGGATTTAATTGGCTTCGTTCCCATATTAACACCTCTTCTAGATATGTTCTTTTTTAATCAAAGCTAACAAAGATTAGACTGTCACTCTGTCTTGATTAGCTTTTGGAAGGATCGTATATTTTGGGGAGGAGATTCTCCAGTGTTCTTTATATTGGTATCTGCCACTTCGGCAACGTAAATATTTTGATCAGCGTCTAAACAAATTCCGTGGGGAGCTATGAACTGACCAATCATTTGTCCGTAACCATTACCTATCCTGGCAAGTGTATCTCCTTTTGGACTTATTACGCTTATACGAGGTCCAATATTAGGAACATGCTGATTGACTGACATTCCCCAACCTAATTCTCCCACGTAAACATTTTGATCATCAGAAATAAAGAGGGCGCAAGGGCGATGAACATTCGGCCACTGGGCTTCAAATTTACCTTCAGAATCAAAGATTTGAATTCTATGGTTCTCTCTATCAGCTACATACACATAACCGTTTTTATCTGTCACAATATTATGGACTATGTTAAATTCACCGGGTCCAGTCCCAGGCTCTCCCCAAGAAAATAGTAATTTGCCATCTGATGTATATTTATGAACCCTCGCGTTACCATAGCCATCGGACACATATAGAAAGCCTGTCTTTTGATCTATTGCTACATGTGTACAACGATTAAACGGTTGACCGCTATAATATCCTGACTCCTTACCCGGTACTCCAATGGTCATTAGAACATTGCCATCAGTATCACATTGCCTAACTGTATGGTCACCATCATCGGTACAATAAAGAGTGTCATCGGGCCCAAGAGTCAGACCATGTGCTCTTGTAAACAATCCTTCTCCCCATGACTTTACGAAGTTGCCTTCGCTATCGAATACAATCATGGGATGATCACCTCTGTTGAAAACATACACCCTCTGCTTCGAATCGACAGCAACGGCCGCCGTTTCCCTCCATGAAAACCCAGGTGGTAACGTCTCCCAATTCGGTGCCACCTTGTATGTAAAAGATCCTTGACCAATAGTATCTTTATTATCCATTTAAACCCTCTATTACCAGATCATACAAATAACCTGACAAAT
>CAYSLK010000118.1:0-6484 GCA_964431885.1 uncultured Dehalococcoidia bacterium
TATGCATTTGAAGTAATAGGTTTCCCTCATACTATTAGGCAGGCTTTTGATTCTGTTGTTCCTGGAGGAACGGCCGTGATGGTAGGAGTCCCTCCAGAACGTGCTGACATATCTATCCCAGGAAGATCGCTTTTCTTGGACAGAACATTAATGGGAACATTTTATGGAGCAGCTCGCCCTAGAGTTGATTTTCCCTGGTTAATAGATTTATATGTTGACGGTCGTTTGAAATTAGATGAACTAATTACGAAATATCGTCCTTTGGAAGAAGTTAACGAAGCTTTTAACGATATGAATGAGGGAATATCAGCTCGAACAGTTCTCACATTTAGTTAACTGAAAAATTAGTAGTGGGCGGCATTACTGGAATAATAATTTATGTTCAATTGAAGGACACATAGATCTTGAATCACAGTACCTTCTATAATTCTAACACCTAGAGCCTCATATATTTGATGTATTTCTAACGTTTTAATAACAGATTGTATAACATGAATTCTTTATATATTGTTTCTACGCCTATAGGAAATCTAGAAGATATAACTCTAAGAGCAATTAGAATGTTGTCTGAGGTTCACTTAATAGCCGCAGAAGATACTAGAGTTACTCGACGCTTATTGTCTAGATATGACATACATACTCCCCTAACAAGTTACAACGACCATAACAAGCTCAGTAAAATACCACAATTACTTAAATCTCTTGAAATAGGTGATTTAGCTTTGGTGTCAGATGCAGGTACTCCGGTTATAAATGATCCTGGCTATGAATTAATTCGTAGTGCTATCCAGCATTCAATTCCAGTGATACCCGTGCCGGGTGTGTCGTCTATAACGACTGCAATCGTTTTGTCTGAATGGGAAATTGGGAGGTTCATCTATTTGGGCTTCCTGGGTCGAAAAAGAAAAGAACGTAAAGAATTGTTAATAGAATACGAGCCCGCTCAATGTACGTTGATCTGTCTAGAATCTCCTCACCGGCTGCGTGATACTCTAGAAGATATTCTGCATGCTCTTGGAGACAGAAGACTTACTGTGTGTAGAGAGATGACAAAACTATATGAAGAAAGTTTTAGAGGTACAGTGTCGACAGCTTTAAGTCATTTCCAGAATCCAAAAGGTGAATTTACACTGTTAATCCATGGGAACGGTGCTAAGACCCTACCAAAAGTTATAGAGATCGATAGGGCGGGTAAATTAATTAAGGAATTAAAAGAGAAGGACCATAGGGCAAAAGATATAATCAGGTTGGTTAAAAGTGAAACCGATCTTTCCAGGCGTGAGATATATAAGTTAATCATAGATCAATCACCGGCTTCTGAGTCTTAAAGACCTTCTTCCATGGTCTGTGGAAGGAATATATATCATGTCAATACGACGGATCATTCAAGCCAGCGGCCTAAGATACGTATTTATGATACTATGGTTAGGATAAATTCTTCCTTGAAAGTTTCCCAATATGTCAGAGCGAATACTTGTAGCTGTCGCCTGGCCGTATGCCAACGGCTCTATTCATCTAGGACATGTTGCTGGTTGCTATCTGCCAGCTGACATATTTGCACGTTATCATAGGGCACGTGGAAATGATGTCTTGATGGTATCTGGTAGCGATGCACACGGAACGCCGGTTACGCTAACTGCAGAGCAGAGAGGCATATCCCCAGAGCAAGTTTATAGCGAATACCAGACGGAATTCCTGGATAATTGGGATCGCCTAGGGATAAGCTTTGATCTCTTTACCTCAACTCACACTAAAAACCACGAGAAAGTTGCGCAGGAAATTTTCCTGTCTCTTTACGATAAGGGATTTATATATAGAGATACAATGTCCCAGCCATTTTGTCTGAAGGATAAAAGATTTTTAGCTGATCGTTACGTAGAGGGAACTTGCCCTAATTGTGGATCCCAAGGTGCCAGGGGAGATCAATGTGATCATTGTGGGAGGACTCTAGACCCAAAAGATTTAATTAACCTT
This sequence comes from uncultured Dehalococcoidia bacterium, assembly GCA_964431885.1. GTDB lineage: Bacteria > Chloroflexota > Dehalococcoidia > Lucifugimonadales > CAUZEB01 > CAUZEB01. The sequence goes on from CAYSLK010000118.1 coordinate 1,975, forward strand.
ACTTGTAGACTTTGCGGTGAAGTTCCTGTTATCAAAGAGACAGAGCATTTCTTTTTAAGATTAAGTGCGTTTGAGGATGAATTATTAAAATGGGTGAAACATCAGAAGCATTGGAAACCAAATGTTAGAAATTTCACTATAGGATACCTTGAGGGAGGACTCAGAGATCGAGCTATAACCCGAGACATTGAATGGGGAGTTCCAGTTCCTCTTAAAGGATTCGAAGGAAAACGTATATACGTTTGGTTTGAAGCTGTTATTGGTTATCTTTCGGCTTCAAAGGAATTTGCTAGTAACAGCGGTCAAATTGATAAGTGGAAAGAATTTTGGATACATGAATCCAAGGCATATTATTTCATGGGAAAGGATAATATACCTTTCCATACGGTTATTTGGCCTGCTATGCTTTCTGGATTTGGTGGTTATAACTTGCCTTATGACGTACCTGCTAATGAGTACCTCAATTTAGAAGGTCTAAAGCTGTCCACAAGTCGCAACTGGGCTGTTTGGCTTAAGGACTACCTGAATAACTATGAACCAGACCCTTTACGATATGTTATAGCAGCGAGTATGCCTGAAACTAGCGATTCTGATTTCTCTTGGAAAGAGTATATAAGAAGAAATAATGATGAATTGGTCGCAACATACGGTAATCTAGTTCATAGAGTTTTAACGATGGTTGTACGTAATTATGATTCTAGAATACCCGCCACTGGTAATTTGGATACATTAAGCAAAGAATTGTTGTCGAAGGCTTCAAAATGTTTGGATGCGACAGGTAAATATATCGAGACAGCACAATTTAGGATGGCCTTGTTAGAATCCATGAAATTAGCTCATGCAGCGAATGCTTATCTAAATGTTAAGTCTCCATGGTCTAGCGTAAAGACGGATCCGGTCGATGCTTCTATCACTTTACGAACATGTTTGTCGATAATCAATTGTCTAAAGATTTCGATGTATCCATTCCTCCCATTCACATCCCAGAAACTTCATAATATGTTGGGATTTCAAGGCGATGTTACAGAATGTGGTTGGGATTGGACTGGTGACGAATTTACATCAAACCAGCATTTAAATGAAGTGACACCTTTATTTGTCAAATTAGATGAAGAAATCTTAGACAAAGAACTAAAACGTTTGGATAACTAAAAAAAGTTTTAAGAATGCAAAGTTTGACAACAGATATCATATATGAGCCCGTAAAGAATGATTTAGCTAGAGTCGACAAGATACTTAAAGATGTTGCTCAAATCGATTTCCCATTTCTGGTTGATCTACTAGATCACATCATTGAGACCGGTGGGAAAAGAGTGAGGCCAGCAGTTACGATTTTGGCTTCCAGTTTCCACCCACATGAAACACGTGCTATTGAAATCATGGGAGCTGCAGTGGAATTACTACATATTGCAACGCTAGTTCATGATGACACAATAGACGATTCCAATTTAAGGAGAGGCAAGGCAACTATCAGCAGCCTATGGGGAAGGAATATTGCCGTCTTGGTAGGAGACTACATTTTTGCTAGCTCCGCGCGACACGTTTGTGATACCGGTAACGTTAAAGTCATCAAACGCTTCTCTGAAACTATTATGGAACTTTCAAGTGGCGAACTCCAAGAAATCTCAGAAGCCTATTCACCTAACCAATCCATGAAAACTTACTTGGAGAGAATCTATAAAAAGACAGGTTCTTTATTTACCACTGCTGGTGAATCTGGGGCCATCTTAAGTGGAGCGTCGGAAAGCTTTTGCCAAGCTTTAAAACTGTACGGCTATAATATTGGTATGGCTTTTCAAATAGTGGACGATATTTTAGACCTTGATGGTGATCAATTGGAAATTGGTAAACCAATTGGGAATGACTTGGCACATGGAATAATAACGTTGCCGGCCATACTGCTAATTGAAAAATATCCTCAAAATAATCCTGTTATAAAATTAATGGAGGATTCTCAAAACGCACAGTATCTGGATCAATCAGTGGATATGATACGTAACTCATCAATAATTAGAGATTCATATTCCATTGCAGAGTCTTACTGTAATAATGCGTTAAATCAATTGAAGGTTTTACCAGATAGCTCCTATAGGAAATCATTAGAATCCTTGGTAGAATATGTCGTTAAGAGACGTAATTAAGGCCGAATAGCATATTCACTTTGACCACACTACCTCACCACCAATAATCGTCATTGTTACTTTAACATCGGGGACTCTTTTAGCAGTTGACTTGAGTGGGTCTCTGTCTAGTAATATGAGATCTGCTATTTTGCCCTCAGCAATCGAACCTTTAGATGTTGATTGTCCCATACAATCCGCACTTCGAATGGTATGCATTTTGAGGGCCTCTAACATATTGACTCTTTCTTTCCTGCCGAGGATTCTCCCCTCCATCGTTAAACGGCTAACACTTGCATAGATTGAGTTTAACGGATTTGGTTCTATCACTGGGGCATCAGAACTATAGGATATCATTAAACCGGCATTTAACAGAGAATTGATTGGATATAGCCAAGGTTTGAGCTCTTCAGATACTTCCGATATGTATTTGTCGCCACTTTTGCTTATAAATCCAGGCTGAGTCACAACCATGGCACCGGTCTTCAAAAGTTTACTCAGTAGTGTTGGTGTACATTCTGAACAGTGTTCTATACGATCCAGCTCTCTTACTTTCTCGTTAAAACAATCTTTGTATGAATCTAATAAAGCATCACAGGCAGTCTCTACTTGGTTGAGTTCTACAGCGTGTATTGCCACTGGGAAACCTTGGCGATGAGCTAGATGGATTACGTGAAGTAAGTGCGAATATATGGGATTGAGGCGATCTGAACTATTGGTCAGCATAATTTTCATATGGCCCAAATTTAGTTGTTCATTGCCACTTCCGAAGGTTAACCCGGACGACATGAATTCATGTAAGTTATCCGTTCCGATCATCATAGTAATTCTTGGTACAAATTCACGATCGTCTTTCAGTTTTTTGAGGGTTTTCCATTTCTCGATAGAATTAGTATGAGTTGCGTCACCAATAGATGTTACGCCGTATGAGAGGAAAGCATCGCTGGCAAGTCGGATTGCTTTATTTATGTGTTCAATATCCCAATCAGGTATACGATTCCTCAGATATTCTCCCATATCTATCAGAAGTCCATTTGGTTCACCAGAAAGCATATCTCTGGATATGAAACCTTTTACAGGCTCGTCCGTTTCCTTTGTAATCCCTACAAGTTTCAGAGCGGCGCTATTTAATACGCATGAGTGGCCTGATCTATGAGTTAACTTAACAGGATGGTATGGTGCCGCTTCATCAAGATCCCATCTTGTTGGATTTTTACCTTCGCTCAGATTGAATTCATCATACCCTGTGGCTCTAATCCATTCCCCTCTAATGACGCTTCTAGACCGCTCATTGATTACTTTCTTAATATCTTCTATACATTTCACCCGTGGAAAACGACAATCGGTGCTTATTAAACTAGAGGCATAAGAAAGAAGGTGACAGTGAGGGTCTATAAACCCGGGCATCATTGTTTGTCCTCTACAATCAATGACCTTAGGACTATGTTGCTTAATAGAGTTTATGAATTCGTTGGTTCCTACTGCTTGAATAACTCCATTTCTGACGTAGACAGCCTCGGCAACCAGATTAGACTCATTTAGGGTAATGACATTTGCATTATAAAGAATGAGTTCTCTAGAAGCGTTATATAATGGACTAAACAGAACTACCTCCAGAGATCACAGTGTTATAAATTAATGGAGCAAACAGGAGTACAGTGACCTAGAACAACCTGTTTATATTCGTAATAAATTACTGTAAGACCGATTTAGGGGTTGATTGGATTCTGGTCACAATGGTTTTATCTCGATCTAACATCTTAATGACGTTTGGCAACATGTCATTTTTCCAAACATTGCTTTCGTAAACTGCTTCATAAAGCGTAGCACGTTCCTCTTCACTCTCGAATCGTCTCATCCATATATAAAGATTATCCTCTTTCTCCCCGGTAAAACTACCTGCAATCACCATCCCTTTCGAGATTTGAAAGGGCATTATAACTGTCTCCATATAATTGACCCAATTATCCAACTGTCCTGGCTTTGTCCGATACTGTCTTAGTTCATAGAACATATATGGTCTCCTTTAATCGTCATGATTGAAGAGTCTACTGTATTTAGGTACCAGTTGCCTGTCAAGATACACACCTTCCTTATATTCACGGTAATATAAATGTAACGACGCTCCCAATTATATAAAGCATGATCAATAAACAGGCTTCATAGGTCAGGTATTTACCTAATCTTTTTCTGGGTTGAATCATTAACGAAACTAGAACCACTAAGGTCATCACGATAGCGATTATGGCAGTTATACTGTGTATGCTCGATACTGCTGTCCATACCACACCCTTTGTATATGCTAGATCGTCTAGTAATAGTACAAAACTCATATTGAACAGATTACTGCCTAGCACATTAGTGATCGCCAATTCAGGAGCATTTAAGCG
>CAYSLK010000119.1:0-8932 GCA_964431885.1 uncultured Dehalococcoidia bacterium
ATAATCACGGTGAAGTTGTCGATAACTACCAAGCTATATAGAGCTTTGAGATGGGGTAAAGACAAATGAAAAGCATTACGATAGATCGAAATAAATCCATTAAAGATGAGCCTGACAAGGGGCACAACAGATGGCATCCGGATATAAATCCGATATTAGAGGTTGATGTAGGAGAAGAGGTCCTTTTGGAAACTCGTGATGCGAGAGATGGCCAAATCTCTGCAGGAATGACAACCTATGACATTAAACGGCTTATGGATGCTGGCGAATGGAGAACAAATATTGGCCATCCGTTAACAGGTCCTGTTTTTATCAAGGGCGCGAAACCCGGAGATTTACTAGAAATTGAGTATATCGATCTCCTTCCAGAACACTATGGATGGACTACATTTGGACCTGGGATAGGATTCTTACGAGATCTTTTCACAAAAGAATTTCTTGTGCACTGGTTTATAAAAGATAATTGGGCTACGTCGCCTCAGCTGCCTGGTCTGAGAATACCGAATGGTATGTTTATGGGAACAGCTGGTCTTGCGCCCTCTCACAAACAGTTGAAAGAATGGACTGACAGGGAGAAAAATGTGGTATTGAGAGGTGGTATAGCGCAATTGCCTGATTCTCGTGATGCTGTGCCTTCAACAGCACCTATTTGTCAGGAGGGTCTGCGTACAGCACCTCCAAGAGAAAACGGTGGTAACGCAGATATAAAACAATTAACTAAAGGCTCTAAACTGTTCATACCGGTTAATGTAGAAGGAGCATTGTATTCAGTCGGTGACGGGCATTTTGCCCAAGGCGATTCAGAATGTTGTATCTCTGCTATAGAGATTGGAGGGGCAGCAGTAGTTAGATTTAATATTCATAAAGAAAAGGCTGCTAACAACGGAATAACTTTTCCACGGTTTTCACATCCCAATTACTTCAATTCGCCTGAATGGGCTGTGCCTAGGAATTTTATCGCTACTACAGGCATGCCTATAAGAGATGATGGTGTTAATTTGAGTGAAGATGTGACATTGGCGGCAAGAAACGCTCTTATTAATATGATAGATTTACTGCGGGAACGTGGATGGAGCCGAGAGCAATCTTACGTTATTTGCAGCGTCGCTGTGGATTTGAGGATTAGCAATATTGTTGATTTACCTAATGTTACCGTTTCAGCATTTTTACCTGAAGATATTTTCATCTAATGAGACGCAATCGCAAGGATATTTGGCAAATTAATTTAAAGAGAAACACGACATTCTAGGTTATCAATTCTAAAAACGGATAGTTATGGATTCAACTATTTTTAAACTCAATTAGGTTGGACAACTGGAGACTGACTGATGGGAAATATGAGAATGATGATAGGGGATGTTGAAATTCTCGCTCTTTCAGACATGAATGTGACATATCCGATTGCATTAGATGATTTGTGGCCTGATGTTCCTGAACAGAAATGGGAGATATTCCGAGAATTGTACCCCGAAACATTCGACGGTCTCTATATGCGTCTGGAGATAGGTTGCTATCTTATACGGTCAGATGGACAAATTATATTGGTGGACACAGGCTACGGTCCAGGGCCTATAGATCATATTGGGGGATATCGAGGCCAGCTTATGGCTGAACTGTCTAGCAAGAAAGTAGACCCAGCCGAGGTAGACGTCGTTTTTATTTCGCATCTCCATTACGATCACGTAGGTTGGAACACTGTCAATAAAGATGGCGTGTGGACTCCTACCTTTCCCAATGCTAAATACATCGCGCATCAAGCTGATTTAGAGCATTTCCAGAAGCCTGAATTTCGGTTTTCCTCAGATGTGCCGTATATCTCTCGATATATTGAACCATTACAGAATTGGGGTGTCTTTGAAACAGTAAATAAAGAGACAAATATAACACGGAACATTAAGGCTATTCATACGCCTGGTCATACACCAGGTCATATGAGCTTGATGGTATCATCCTTGGATCAAACAGCTCTGATCCAAGGAGATGCATTTGTACATCCTTCTCAAATCACTAATGAAGAATGGAACTCCCTTTTTGATACCGATCCAAATATGGCGACTGATACTAGGAGAAAATTACTAGGAATGGTTGAGGCGGACAACATACCGATAATTTCTTGCCATTTTGAAACTCCTGGAGTTGGATATATCGTTAGATATCAAGGTAAAAGATATTGGAAGGCAGCCGAGATAAAGTATTAGTGTCGCCTTATCCGTGTAATTCGACAATGTCTCCATCTGCCAGTTTGTGGTTTCTGCCTACGTGTTGTCCGTTGAATTTGCCAGAACTTCCCCAGAGAATTGCGAACTTCAATTTCTTTAACAAATCTTTATGAACCAATCCAGCCACATCAGATACGCTACTACCTTGTGGTAATACAAAAGGTGACGATAGCGACAAGCCTTGCAGGTTCTCCCTATTTTTACCTCCTTTCATGTCACATAAGAAAATTGATCTAGGAATGTTTGTTAATGTAGGACCAAAATATACTGGCTCTCAATGCATCTTTAGATTTTTCAGGATCTATTACACAGCGGCAACTACGGGTGTATGATCCTATCACTTGGAGATCCGTCCGGCCGTGACCCCATCTCCATGGAGTCCCATCAGCAGACCTGAAGACATTTTGAGCCATTAATCTGTCTACTTTAAGGGCTGTGTAGAAACGCCGGGATTTTTTTGAACCTCTAAAGATCCAAAACCTGTCCCATAAGTTGGTGTAGCCAAGACCACGGCGTATGTGCGCATTCTCTTTGAATCGTTGCAGAATTGCGTTGTCTGGATGTTCTATTACTTCTTTTAAGACTTCTTCTATTTCTAGAAAACCAATCAGGTAAAATCCAAATTCGTTCGTTGGAATGTTATTTTCCCAGCGTTGAAGACGGGCTATAAAAAAAAGAAAATCCCCTTTAGAGATAGATTTGAGAGACGAGGCGCGAGAATTAATTTCACAATTGTCTCCATATGTGAAAGTCCTGAATTCAGGGTCGTTATGTGCTGTCCAATCCCAAAATCTCTGAGGTATATAATTCGTTAATCTCAAGGTTTGATTATAGAAGGATCTGAGATTCTTGAATGTAATTGCATGCTCTTCAGGTAGGGCTTGATCCTCTGGTATAGGTATGAATTCGAACGTGCCATCTGAGAATACAGGACTGCAGAATCGGTGGCTTGCGTTAGATCCGACGTTAGCTAGAAAGATTCGACGAGGCATGAGCATTACTTTTGTTCGTTCTAATGTCAGCGATGGTGAGCTCGAGCTCTTTCAGTACGATAGGGTCACTTTCAGTGACCAAGGCTTGCTTTAACACTTCAATTGTTTCTCCTTTTCCGATCTTGCCAATAGCCCAAGCAGCGTGTTCTCGTATTATGGGATTGTCATTATTCAAAGCTTCCATTAGGGCTGGTAAAGCTGTAGGATCACCTATGTTTCCCAGAGCGACACAGACGTTTCTTTGAAGCCCTACACGTTTCGCACGTTTAATCGGTGAGTTTTTAAAACGGCTTCTGAAGGATTCGTCATCCAGGTGCAAAAGCGGAATCAAGGCTGGGGCTGCGAAGTCATGGCGCTGCCGGAATGCCGGTTCACGACTGATTTCAACTTTACGGTTGACAGGACAGACATCTTGGCAGATATCGCAGCCAAATACCCAATCGCCGATCAATGTTCGCAATTTTCTAGGGATTGAACCGCGTAATTCTATTGTTAAAAAGGATATACATCGATTATTGTCTATAACATATGGAGCTATAATAGCGCCAGTAGATCAATCATCTATACAGCGAACACAGTTACCACAGTTTTTTGCCAAAGCCGTATCCGGTTCCAATTCGAGATCTGTAATTACCTGACCTAATAGAACCCATGATCCATGGCTAATCGTAAGGATATTCGTATTTTTTCCGAACCATCCTAGACCTGAACGTTCGGCGGCAGCCCGATCATTCATAGGTCCGTCATCTACAAAGATACGGGTCTGGAACTCTGTATTAATATGTTTGGAGAGCCCTTTAACAAAGTTTCGGAGTTTATCTTTCAGAACGAGATGATAATCTTCTCCCCAAGCATATCGTGCTATCTTACCCATCGGCTCATGCTTGGCGTTTTTAGGGTTTCCAGTGTTATAGCTTATGGCGAGAGAAATAATTGATTTAGCATTTTGTAACAGCTTCTCAGGATGTGTTGCTAGGTGCACTCGTTCCTCTGTGTACCAAGGAAGTCCGGTCATTAGTCCTTGACGAATTCGCTTGATGGATGCTGATTCGTCTCTCACGAAAGGATCAGCTGTTGTTATACCTACCAGATCAAAGCCTAGTTCTTTGCCGTAGGCCTTGATCTTTTGTTCTAATTCACCCATTTACTTATTAAAGCCTCACTGTAATATTAGATTCGACACATCTAATAGCCTGATTATAGTGTATTATGCTGTCATGAAAGCCGCAATATGAATATAAGGTCTGTCATTGTAGTTGATCTATGGGCAGTATGAGAGATGAGTAGAAATATCCATGGATTACCCGTAACGATATTCTATGGCACTTGACTCATACATGAATTAGAAACTGTAACGTTGTCGCTTTGTTTTAACCCTTTAAGCCAGTTTATTGTGCGCTCTAAGCAAAAAGGTATTATGCTTGACTTTAGTACACCTCTTTGCTATATTTTCTTTAATTTCCAGCGGAGAGTAATAGTATGGGAACACCTAAGTTGAGAGAACTCAGAAGAGCTTATGGTTTTGATGAAGTCGCAATAGTTCCCGGTGACAAGACTGTTAATCCTGAGTTAGTTGACACGGGATTCTCCCTCAACGGTTTCACGTTTAAGACTCCCATCTTAGCAGCAGCTATGGATGCCATAGTTTCTCCAGGGTCAGCATCTGTAATGCACAAATTGGGTGGATTGTCGGTTATGAACCTTGAAGGCATACAGACCAGATATGATGATACTCAAGATATATTGGACAGCGTAATTAACTCCACACAAGATGAGGAAACATCTCTACTTCAAAGTATTTATTCTGCACCAATTGACGAAAGATTAATAGCTTCTAGGGTATCAGAAATGAAAGACACAGGGGCTGTCTGTGCTGTTTCTGTAACGCCCGCCAATACAAAGAGATTTGCACCAGTTGCAGCTGAGGCGGGAGCTGATGTTATAGTGGTTCAGTCTACCGTTACGACAGCACGCCATATTTCAACCAGTACAAAAGGCTTACGATTTCCTGAGTTAATGGAAATCGTTGATATACCGATATTGGTAGGTAATTGCGTGTCTTATGACGTAGCTTTGGAGCTTATGGAGACCGGGATTCAGGGCTTGCTTGTAGGCATAGGGCCAGGTGCTGCCTGTACGACTAGAGAAGTGACGGGCGTCGGTGTTCCTCAGGTAACGGCAACGCTTGATTGTTCAGCTGCTAGAGATGAATATTATCAACGGTCAGGTAGATATGTTCCTATAATTACAGATGGAGGAATTAGGACTGGAGGAGACCTATGCAAAGCAATAGTGGCAGGAGCTGACGCAGTTATGTTAGGTACTCCCTTAGCACAGGCTAAAGAATCACCTGGCAGAGGTTATAATTGGGGTATGGCGAATCCTCATCCTGATCTGCCTAGAGGAACCAGAGTTAAAGTAGGGGTCAAGGGGACTTTGAGTCAGATCTTATTCGGTCCAACCTCACTAACAGACGGAACACAAAATTTGGTGGGAGCTTTAAGAGTTTGCATGGGTATGGTGGGGTGTACGACCATAAATGAGATGCATGATGCTGAACTCGTTATAGCACCTTCGATTAAAACGGAAGGTAAACATTTACAGCATACAGCTTTGTGACGCGAGATTTAATCCTAGGTTTCTCAATGGGTCAGATCAACTTTAACCATTCGTGCAGCACCTGTGAGATCCAGTCTATGTGATACGCTGGCTTCGGGGAAAATTTGCCTAGCGTACGTTGTAACGGATTCCATTTGTTCTGTGTCTGCTATTTCAAGGAATAGTCTGGCGTTTGGGTTCATATAGTTGGGTGAGTCTATTAGTAGTCTCCTTATTAAGCTGAGCCCGTCTGCTCCTCCGTCCAAAGCGTTTTGTGGTTCGTTTCTGATTTCAATTTGCATTCCGTTTATGTTGGACGATTTGATGTAAGGTAGATTTGATATTATAATGTCTACTGAGTTGGGTAAAGGCTGTAAGAGATCACCCTTCATTAAGCAAACTCTATCAGTAAAATCGTGAATTCGTCTGTTTTCCCTAGCAACCCCTAGTGCCTGATGATCATTATCTGTTGCATATATTGTCGCGTTATTGGAATTTGATGCGATAGCTATAGCAATAGCGCCACTACCGGTGCCAATGTCAGCTACTGTGAAACTATCATCGGGACGACTGTCTAAAACTTCTAATACTGAGTCTACGAGTAACTCGGTTTCCTGCCTCGGAATTAGAACGAAAGGATTAACAATAAAGTCCAGTCCATAGAATTGTCTGTGACCAGTGATGTACGCTAATGGTTCACCCCGAATCCTACGTTTCACTAGTTTTTCTAACTTATTAACATGCACCGAATTTAAGGATAGGTTAAGAGACGCAAAATATTGAGTACGATCCATTCCAGAGACATGCCTAATCAGAACCTCGGACTCTATACCCGGTTCAAGGACGCGATTCTCTTCCAGAATCTGGCGTGTTCTAAGATAGGATTCACGTAGATTTATTCTATTGCCGCCCTTAATAGTTTAGTCTGCTCAAGGTCTATCATAGCATCAATAAAATCGTCTATATTTCCATCAAGAACTTGGTCGAGATTAAAGTTGGATACATTAGACCTGTGGTCAGTAACACGACTTTGAGGGAAATTATAGGTGCGTACTCTATCTGATCGGTCTCCTGACCCTATTTGATTGCGCCTAGTTTCACTCAGCTCTGCCTGCTGCTTTGCAACCTCCTGTGCTAGCACTCTCGATCGAAGTACCGACATCGCCTTCTCACGATTTTTCAATTGGGAACTTTCGTCCTGGCAGGTGGCGACGATATTGGTTGGAAGATGCGTAATGCGTACAGCAGTTTCGACTTTCTGAACATTTTGGCCGCCATGTCCGCTCGCGCGAAAGATATCTATCTTGAGGTCTTCGGATCTAATTTCTATATCTACTTCCTCAGCTTCTGGAAGAACAGCTACTGTGGCTGCAGATGTGTGAATGCGGCCTCCTGATTCGGTGACGGGTATTCTCTGGACCCGATGCCCGCCACTTTCGTGTTTCAACCTACTGTAAGCTCCACTACCTTTGATTTGGAACGTTATCTCCTTGATTGCTCCTAGGCCGGTTTCATGGGCATCGATCACCTCTAATTTCCACCCTTGCCGCTGAGCATATCGAGAATATAAGCGAAACAGATCTGCTGCAAACAATCCTGCTTCATCACCTCCAGTACCTGCACGTACTTCGATAATTACATTCTTTTCGTCATTCGGATCCTTGGGTAATAATGCTAGTCGTAATTCCTCTTCTATACTGATTTGGCGGTTTGAAAGCTGTATATGTTCGTCACGGGCCATAGCCGATAATTCTTGATCGGATTCATCTCTCAACATCGAATTAAGGCCTTCCATTTCCTGAACAACTTTTAAGTATTCCTGTGATAGTTCCATCAATGGCTTTATTGAAGATTGTTCTTTAGCAAGGGCTTGAATTCGAGTGTAATCAGTCAAATTCTGCGGATCTGCCATGAGCCGGTTAATTTCATCATAGCGGTTAATGATCTCTGAAAGTTTATCTAGCATCGGCACTTCGTCGGGTATGTTATCTTACCAAGGCGATTAGGGAGTTGATTCACTGGGCTCTATGATATAGCACTAACATTGAACTTTCAAAGGTGTAAAGAGCGAGCTTTAACTAGGGTTTCCAGAATTTCGTCTTCCCTAACTTCAATTTGGTGGCTGTTGTCTAAGTCTCGGAGAATGAATGTCCCTTTTTTAATTTCATTGTCCCCTATAATTAGAACGTGAGTGGAATCTATTGAAGATCCATACCTTAACTGGCTTTTTAAACTTCTTCCAGATGGGGCTAGGACAGCAGAGTATCCTTGTTGACGTAAGTTGGAAGCTATATTGATTGCTTTCAGTTTGGCAGATTCTCCCATGTAGGCCGCAAAGAGTTTTATCTTTCGATCAACTTCTATTTTGGCCTGCTGTTGCTTTAACAATGAAATGACTCTTTCAATACCCATGCCAAATCCTATACCAGGTGTCGGTTTCCCTCCGAGTTGTTCTATAAGTCCGTCGTATCTCCCTCCGCCCACGAGGGTACTTTGTCTGCCATCAGTCGGAGGAGTTATTTCAAAAACTGTTCTATTGTAGTAATCTAGACCTCTTACCAAACGGTGATCGATTTCAAATCCTATACCAACCCGATCCAGATTTGTTAGCAGATCCATCCAATGTTTTTTACAGTCGTGGCATAAGTGGCTCACACTATCAGGAGCCTGTTGAATCAACCCCAGACACTTTGACTGCTTACAATCCAATAGTCTCAGGGGGTTGCGTGATAAACGACTTTTACAATCCTCACATATGTCGTTTATATGATCTTTGTAATATGCGCTCAATGCGTTGATGTATGAGGATCTACATCTACTATCACCGATGCTATTGATACCTAACGACAAGTCTTTCAAACCAATGGTTGTTAGGAAGTGCCACGCTAACTCAATAACTTCTGCATCAATGGATGAATCTTCATCACCTATAGACTCAATACCAAATTGGTGTAATTGACGATATCTTCCAGCTTGAGGTCTATCGTATCTAAAGAACGGTCCCATATAAAACAGGCGTACAGGCTTCGGATCATTATGCATACCATGCTCTAAAAATGCACGGCACACAGGAGCTGTGCCTTCAGGCCGCAGGGTTATTGAATCATCACCCCGGTCGTTAAA
>CAYSLK010000120.1:0-13818 GCA_964431885.1 uncultured Dehalococcoidia bacterium
AGCGAGTTAGCTGTTCACCGTTGGCCACCGCATCGATATCTAGCAATTTTGCAACCCCACCTCTGCCGAGGACAACGTCATTTAGAGCGTGCATTACTACAACAGGTTGTTCGTCATTGTCTTTATATATCGATGCTCTAAGCATACGTCGTTCTTCAATTCTAACCTTACCATTTAAGTATTTTGATAATTTATCTTTCGCTTCCTCAACTGTTAATTCAGACATAAAACCAATTCGTCCCATGTTTATAGTAACCATAGGAATACTATATTTTGATAGAACGCGAACGGCTCTCAGAATTGTCCCATCGCCTCCCACCAGCACTATCGTTTTGGTTTTGGATAGCTCTTCGGATTTATTTTCCAATTCTGAGGTAGGAGTAGCCCACGATATACCGTCTAAATTTAATTCCTTTATAAGATCTTCAACAAACGTGGCTGAATTTTGTGTAAGAGGATTGAAAACAAATCCAATTAATTCTCTCATCGCATTATCCCAGGTTATTAGTCTTCAAAGCCGTAGGGAGTTCTGGAGCAACTCTACCATCGGCCTTTGAGAGTGTCAACGCGCCAAGTTATGTCAGTGATTATAGTGTAGAAATCGCTGTCTGAGCGAGATTTATTAATTGTGTTGGATAGATTCCAAAACAAAGAACACCTGCGAAAGATGTAACTATTGATAGACGTAAAAAGAGTGATGGCTTAATAGGTTCTTCACATGATGGCTCGGAAAGATACATGAATTTTACAACTCTGAGATAATAGTACGCTGAAAGAACACTATTAAGAACTCCTGCGACTGCTAACCATGTGAGTCCTGCTTCTACAGCAGCTCCGAAAAGGTATAATTTTGTGATAAATCCTACGGCGGGAGGAATTCCGATAAGTGATATCATACCGAAAAATAACATCGCAGCCAATACTGGAGATCGTCTCACTACACCACTATATTTCTCTATCGCATAACTCTTGGTATCTGTAGAAATGGCAATGATCGTTGAAAACACCAAGAGGTTGGTGAAGACATAGCCAAAAAGATACACTAATAGTCCCGCTGGCCCAGCGTTGTTTGTGGGTTCTGTAGTGCTTGTTGAAACCACTGCCAAGCCTACTAACAGATATCCAGCATGCGCTACGGTGCTGTAAGCAAGCATACGCTTGATATTATCCTGCCGTATAGCAACAAGGTTACCTACTGTCATCGACAATATACTTAATATTGCAAATATTTGAGCCCAATCTGCTGATAAACTTTCACTGCCTAATGAGACATAGAAGATTCTCAATATAACAGCGAACCCAGCAGCTTTACTGGCAACTGACAAAAAGGCGGTAATTGGTGTAGGTGAACCTTCGTACACATCAGGTGCCCACATTTGAAATGGAACTACAGCTATTTTAAATCCAAACCCAGCTATAAGTAAGACTACACCCAAGAGCAATGCATGATTACCTAATGTTATGCCAGGATCCAATACTAGATTGGATATTTGACTCGCAATCTCTACTAGAGAAGTCGTTCCCGTTAAACCGTAAATAATTACCATTCCATAAAGAAGTATTGCCGAACTAATAGCACTAAGAATCAGAAATTTAATACCCGCTTCAGTGGATTGCTTATTCCTATGGAAAGCAGCAAGTGCTGCAATAGGTAATGCAGTAAGCTCCAAAGAAACATATATAGTAATCAAGTCCACGGTTGATGATAGTAATATCATTCCAGTAGCGGAGAACAAGACAAGTGCATTGTATTCACCACGGATTTTGGGCATGTTATCTATATAGTTAGTAGACGATAACAGGACGAGAAATGTCGAAATAATTATGAGAAATGTGAAGTACAAGCTGAATTTATCCACCACATAGGTGGAGGATAAACTCGAGAAAGTCTGAGCATTAGCGCCGTTTGAATCAATCCAAATTGAAATGCTGAATGATAGTGGTATGATAAGTCCAACTAGGCCGATCAGGGATACTATTAATTTGCCTCGATTTATTAAATCAAGAACTATAACCAGAACTGCCAGGCTGGCCATACTGATTACAGGTGATAGTAGATAAATATCGTGTAGGCCTATTGTCATTGATTCAACCTTGTAGAAGAAACTTCGTTGAAAGACTCAATAATAGGTTCAACTCCACTTGTGAATACGTCCGTTATTATTGCCGGGTAAATGCCAATACCAATTATCAAAAAGACCAAAATTGCAATAGGGACAACCTCAATAGCAGATGCATCTTTGACACTCTCGAACCGTGATATCGCTGGACCAAATAAACTTCTCTGTATCATCCATAGAATATATCCTGCAGTCAGTACAATTCCAAATGCGCCCATAGCCGTTAACCAACTCCAGACTCCAAACGTTCCAAGGAATATTAGAATTTCTGAGACAAATCCACTTGTCCCTGGTATTCCTAGTGATGCGAGTCCAGCTACCAAGAACGCAGTCGCGAGTATAGGCATTTTCGAAGCTAATCCGCCTAAATCAGGTATATAGCGAGTGTCTGCTTTTTCGTAAATATATCCGACAACCAAGAACATAAGGCCAGTAATGGTACCGTGAGTGAACATTTGGAAAGCAGCACCTGTGAGGCCAGTAGAAGAAACCGTTCCACCGATCCCAACCACCGATGAAAGCCCAATTAAGACAAATCCCATATGGCTAATACTGCTGAATGCTATTAATCGTTTTAGATCTGTTTGCCGGACCGTTACGGCCGCTCCATACAATACATTCACCACCCCAAGAACGATGATAAGCCATCCTATGTCAGTCATCACACCTGGGAACATTGTGGCTGAAACTCGTACCATGCCGTAGCCTCCCATTTTCAGGAGTACGCCAGCTAGCATTACACTACCTGCCGTCGGGGCATCAGTGTGCGCATCAGGAAGCCAGGTATGTAAAGGCCATACCGGTAATTTAACAGCGAAACCAACAAATAAAAGAAAGAAAACAACCATAGGAGGGAGCAGTAATGTTGTGCTTTTAATTGCTGTTGGTATGAGAGTCATATCAAATGTGTGGGGATGAATTGAATAGTGAATTATGAGGATACCTATCAGCATGAAAGCGCTACCTAGGAAGGTGAATATAAGGAATTTCATAGCAGAATATTCTTTCCTGCCACTTCCCCATACAGCGATCAGGAAAAACATAGGAATTAACTCAAGTTCCCAAAACAAAAAGAATTGTATGAAATCAAGTGAAGTAAAAACTCCCATTACACCAGTCTGTAAAGCAAGTAACCAGAAAAAATATTCCTTCACTCTGTAACTATTTCCCCAAGAGGCCAAAATAGAAACAAGTCCCAATATTCCCGTCAAAAGGACTAGAGGTGCACTTAGGCCATCTACTCCCAGAAAATATTCCACTCTAAACGACTCAATTGGGATCCAATTTGATAATTTGTCGATTAGTTGAAATTGAGGCGCTTCCAGTGAAGAGTCGTAAGACGTAAATACCACTATAGTCAAAATCAGCTGAATAAAACCAATTAGTAAAGAGAAGCGACGAATTACAACAGCACTTTTGAGCAAAAGAGCCATTAACACAGCACTCGCCAATGGAAGAAATACCGTAGTAGTTAGTAATCCGTCAAATTCCAAGATTTTTCCTCTGATGATTTGTCAAATTCATCTCGCAATATAAGATATTCCAAAGATCAGAACTATTCCCAAGACTATCGCAAATCCATAGCCTTGGAGATGACCGGTTTGTAACTGTCGGATTGATGACCCAATATTAATACCTAACCAACCTGTCATATTGATAATACGATCTACGACTGAACGATCACTCCAATCCAAGAAACGTGTTAGACCAAGGTAAAAGCCTTTAATCACTACAATATTTTCATAAACATAATCAAAGTAATATCTGTTAATTAGCCACTTATGTATGGTCGCTCCAAGAGTTAATTCGGTTAATGCTGAGAGTATCCTTGTTTTATGATTTAGATAGGCCAAGATTATACCGGCAACAGCAATGACACTTGACAATGAAGCTAATGTCCAACTGAAATGACTCACTTCCAATTCTATAAATCCTGTACCAAGAAAATGAGAAAGCCAATGAATTCGAATAAACTGAATATCCACTACGGGATTTATGAGGAATCCTATAACAAATGTGATCAGTGCCAAAATTACTAGCGGCAATGTCATGACTATAGGTGATTCATGTAGATGTATATCCGATTTTGAATCTATATCTGGGTCGGCTTTCCCACCTCCTCTGAATTGTCCTTCAAAAGTCATAAATAACATCCTAAACATGTAAAAGGCTGTCATGAATATGGCTATTAAGGCCAGTAGGAAAACTATTTGGCTAACTATTCCGTTGCTACCAAAGGCATGTACTATAATTTCATCTTTGCTCCAGAACCCTGAGAGTGGGAATATTCCAGATAAACTCAGGCCACCAATCAAGAATGTGATGTATGTTAACGGCATATATCTTTTTAATCCGCCCATATATCTCATATCGAACGTACCTGTAGTGTGATTAACACTTCCCGATCCCAAAAATAACAGAGCCTTAAAGAATGCATGGGTGAAAAGATGAAAGATCGCAGGGCCATATGCCCCTACCCCTAAAGCAAGCATCATATAGCCAAGTTGACTAACCGTAGAGTACGCTAACACTCTCTTAATATCGTTGGATACTAGACCCATAGAAGCCGCAAAGATCGCCGTAAATCCACCGATGATCGCTACGGTATTTAATGCAACATCCGAGAGCAAGAAAAGTGGGAAGAATCTAGCTACAAGGAATATGCCGGCTGCAACCATAGTAGCAGCATGAATCAATGCACTTACTGGAGTAGGGCCTTCCATTGCATCCGGTAACCAAGTGTGCAACGGGAATTGAGCAGATTTGCCTATCGCGCCGGCCAATATGCCAAGACCAACCCACGTCGCCAAAGAGCTTGAAATCACGCCCATTTCTATCCCTTGATAAATATCGGTCACCACTAAAGGATTAAGCTGCTGTGCCACCAAATCGCCAGAATGTACAAAAAGATATAATATCCCTATGAGGAATCCTAAATCCCCGAATCTAGTCATTATGAACGCTTTCTTCGCAGCTGCAGCTGCGGCTGGACGCTGGAACCAGAAGCCAATGAGAAGATACGAACCTAGGCCAACCAATTCCCAGAAAACGAACATCAATATAATATTGTTAGACAATATTAAACCTATCATCGCTGAGGTGAAAAACGACATATATGCAAAATAGCGAGAGTAACCAGAATCACCGCTCATATATCCTATGGAATACACCTGTACAAGAAAACTAACGATGGTTACAACAACTAACATGATAGCCGTCAAGGGGTCTAGAATAATGCCTACAATAAAATCGAAATCTCCGACTTTCATCCAAGAATAGTCACCGAATTCAATAACTCCGCCATGAGTCTCCACACTCCACAATGCCCAAATAGAAAGAATTGCAGATGTTCCGACTGCTAAAATGGTGATATATGGAGAGAGAAAGGACACACGATTAAAAAAGGGTCTCAGTACAGTCCCAATTAGTAAAAAGGAAAGTAAAGGGCCCAATAATATTAGCCATACTGCTAATTCTGAAATCATCTAGATTTTCCTTAATATCTCATCTGCCACATGCTCGCGACCTTTAGGAACTAGAACTAGAAATGGAGCCTGTTCAGCCCAAGAACAAATGTCTGCTACTGGTAGAAGCTTCGTAGGGAGTCCATCTCCCTCAAGGACATCTTTCCACATCTCTGCAATTATAAAACTGTCTACCCGTTTATACTCTACCCACATCTTAGACTTACCTTACAAACTCCAAATTCTATTTCTTGAGTTCACTCATATTCGTCACGGACACAGTCCGTATATTTCTGTATATAGCAATAATAATCGCTAGTCCCAAGGCGACTTCTGCAGCCGCTACAGTGATAATAAACATAGAAAAGATTTGTCCAGTCAATACAAACTGAACACTATTTTCTATATCGTCTCCAATCATCCACATGGTGCTCTTAGCCGGTACAACGTACCTCGAAAAGGCAACTGCAGCTATATTAATCGCATTAAACATTAATTCTATCGACATCAACACTGTAATGGCATTACGCTTAGAAAGCGCACCGTATAATCCAATAGAAAATATTATGGCCGATACAATTAGAAAATTTTCAAGACTCAATTTATCTCCGTATAGTTACTCTCTTACTAAAGCTAATGCTCCTAATATTGTAGCCAGAAGCAGCACTCCAATAATTTCGAATGTGATAATAAAGTTCCCAATTAGCAGTCTCGCAATGTACGGTATGGTATTAGTGAAAACATTAGCCATCCCATCGATTAATATGGATTCTAAAGTATTATCTAACGAAGCTATCTCGCTCATATTCCAATCTGTTGACAGGAAAATGACGGTGCAAACGGCGCAAAATATAATAGAAATCAAAGCTGCCGGAAATTTTAGTATATTGAATGGACTGCCTTGCTCCATATCTTTAGTCATCATGATTGCGAATATTATTAAGTTAGATATCGCACCTATATAGATCAATACTTGTATAGCAGCTAAGAATTCAGCTCGTAATAAAATGAACATTCCGGCAACACCTAGTAACGACACTATTAGAAACAAGGCTGCTCTAAACAGATCTTTCAAGTGAACAACAGCTATAGCTCCGATAATAGTTGAAGCTGCTATAGTCCAAAATGCTATATCGATAGCCAATGTAGATTCATTCCCTTCAAACATCATCTTTTAGCCCATTTCTCTTCTAGGTCATCCAAGGCAGGTTTTTCATGTCGACCTATATCTCTCCAAGACACTTCTTCATTACTACGAGGATCGTACTTCTTTGTTTCCATTTGAGGTCTGAACCAAGCACTTGGCTTTTTAGGTGATTTGCGCAATTGATCCACTGAGATTATCAGATCGTTACGTTTGTACTTACCTTCTTCAAATCCGCTTCCCATGTGAATGGCATCGTAGGGACAGGCCTCTACACAGAGTCCACAAAACATGCATCTTCCAATGTCTATGTCAAACACATCTATTGCGTATTTCTCCCCTTCTTGTACCTGCAATCCACTCGGACTAGTCACTATACGTATTATGCCTAAGGGACAATATTTGGCACAACTCGCGCAGCCCGTACATCTTTGTTCATACCAAGAGAACTCTTCGCCTCTAAAGCGGGGATGTTGCTCCATTCTGTCTTCTACGGTAATAAATCCAGCAATTGATTTTATAAATAAAAAGGGTTCCCGTAACATAAAAATTAAAATGTTGACGCCTGATCTATTCGCTAATCCCATAGGTCCGATTTTCCTATTCGGATATTGATGGATAGTAAACATACGCCCAGGCATAACAAGGTTTCTGAGGGTGATCCATAGTCCTTTAAAAATCCCAGTTCCATACACATCCATCATAATTATTTGTCCTCCAATTGAAAGCCTATTGACCCGGTAGATGGTACTTGTGCATTGACTTCTCGACGATTTGGGGATTTGAATACAGCTACCATTATAAATACAAGAACCGCTACACTCCAATTAATAGCAGACATAATCCACAAATCATCTGCATGTAGTTTCCCTTCTACATCCTGTAGAAGTTGTACCTCAACAGTTAGTAAAACCAAATTAAACAAAGCTAGACCGAACAAAGCTTTCCACGCAAACGACATTATCTGATCTATTCTCAATCTAGGCCATGTCGCTCTGAACCACAACATCAAAAAGACTACCAGAAACACTTTTAGTACGAACCACAATTGACCAGGTATTGGATCAAATCCACGAGTACCGCCCAAATAAAGTGTTGTGATAATAATTGCTGTCACAATGGGTGCCATAAATTCTGCGAGTTGAAATATAGCATACTTCATACCACTATATTCTGTATGATACCCTGAACCCAACTCAGATTCTGCTTCTATTTGATCAAAGGGGGCTCGACTCATCTCGGCAATAGATGCTACAAAGAAAACGAAAAATCCTATCGGTTGAACCAAAGCGAAGACAACCGACTGGCTGCTAACAATTGTTGTCAATGCTAGTGAACCGGATGTTAATACTATCCCTGTTATGGCTACCGCCATTGGTATCTCATAGCTCACTAGCATAGCAACACCTCGCATCGCCCCGAGCATAGCGTATTTGTTCCTAGATGCCCATCCTCCCATAAAAATCGCTATGGTATTCAATCCAGTCACAGCTATTATGAATAATACCCCTATATTCAACCTACCTAAGAAAGAATTGTCCCCGAAAGGAATTATTGAAACGACTAGAAGTACCGGAACAAGAAACACGACAGGTGCTATGCTGAACACTATACGATCGGCTTGATCTGGAATGAGGTCTTCTTTAGAAATCAATTTCAACAGGTCAGCAATTGGCTGGAATAATCCAAAAGGACCCCATCTGTTAGGCCCTATTCTTGCTTGAAATCTGCCAAGCGTGCGACGTTCAAACCAAGTATAAAGAGCTGTAGACAGAACCAAAGCATTTATTACCAGGAAAGACAAGGTAACGGCCGTGAAAAGAAATGCTAGCCAGCTAAGCGACTCGGGTAGAAAACTCCCTATGAGAGCCTGAATACTACAAAAGTCAAGCGACAATCCATTAGATTCGTTACACACTACCTGTCCACCTCACCGATTACAACGTCTAGAGAACCAAAGATGTTAATTACGTCGCTCATCTTCCAGCCCTTCAACATATCCGTTAGAGCCGTAAGATTAATAAATGAAGGAGCTCTAATATGACACCTGTATGGAGAAATGCCCTTATCACTAACCAAATAGAATCCTAGTTCGCCTTTGGGACCTTCAACGGATGCATAAGCATCCCCTTCGGGAGGGCGGATGAAGTATGGAACATTTGGCTCTCTTATTCTCCCACTTGTCGGAATGTTTTTCTTACACTGGTCTATTATTTTGATACTTTCTTTAATCTCTAAAATTCTCACATTATAACGATCAAAGGTATCTCCATTTTCCCCCAAAGGAACATCAAATTCTAGCTGATCGTATATTTCGTATGGATCGGCTTTTCTAAGATCCCAATTGACATTACTGGCTCTGAGAATAGGGCCAGTAATCGAGGAGTTAACAGCCTGTACTCCAGATAAAATCCCTATGCCCTTAGAGCGAGCTAATACAATTTCGTTACCAGATATCAAGTCTTCGAGTTCACGAACATATCCGGGGAATTCCTTTACGAATATATCCAAAGCTTCCCAGAAATCTTCAGGAGCATCCTGTAACACCCCTCCTGGTCGCATGTAACTCAAGGTAATTCTGGCTCCACACAACATTTCAAACATATCGAGAATTTTCTCACGCTCTCGAAAGCAATACATGAGAGGAGTCGCAAATGCTCCTAAATCATTTAACCAAAAACCTATAGCCATCAAATGACTAGCAATACGTTGTAATTCAGCGCTAATAACCCGTAGGAAAAGTGCTCTCTCTGGAACTTTTATATCGGCCAACTTTTCTACAGCTAATACATAGGCGAGATTATTAGACATACTAGCTACATAATCCATACGATCTGTGAGTGTTACTATCTGAACATAAGTCCTTGATTCAGCCAGTTTCTCTGTTCCTCTGTGGAGATACCCAAAAACTGGCTCAGCATCAACAACCTCTTCTCCATCGAATGAAATCCGTATTCTAAATACTCCGTGCGTACTAGGGTGTTGAGGCCCTAAATTGATAGTTATGGGTTCTGTTGTAAATTTAGGCATGATTATTTGTCATCCGATGTAATCTTTCCTTAAGGGGTGTCCCGGAAAACCTTCCCAAAGTAAAATCCTCTTCATATTATGGTGATCCTCAAAACCTATACCTAACAAATCCCAAATTTCACGCTCTTGGAGGTCTGCTCCTTTCCATATGCTCACAATGGAAGGTGCTGAAGGTTGTTCTCTGGTTCCATATAACTTCATTTTCAAGACCAGGCTGTGATTTTTACTCATAGATACAAGATGGTAAACCAATTCAAAATATTCTACATAATCGACACCAGATATCGAAACCAGGTAATTCATATTGAATTCATCGCTAGATTCAAGGAAAGAGCAGACTTCACGGAAGATATCTGGCTTAATCCATATATCTATATCATTTGAATCAAGTACAGCGCCATTAAAATATTTTTGTATCTTTATGGCTACATCATTTCCGTTCAAGACTTTTGTCATATTGGTTCTAAGCCTTAGGACTTCTTAGTTAAATTAGTGTAATTCTTTATTTTTTCGTGAAGTTGCATAATTCCATAAAGTAATGCATCCGGCCTGGGAGGACATCCAGGAACATATACATCAACCGGGATAATGTGATTTACTCCGGGGACCACACTATAAGAACCAAAATAGGGTCCTCCACTAGTAGCACATACACCCATAGATATGACCCATTTAGGTTCAGCCATTTGTTCGTAGACACGTTCAATAGCAGGTGCCATTTTCCACGTGACTGTTCCAGCTATTATGAGAAGATCAGCCTGTCGTGGTGAGGGTCGAAAAGCCTCCATGCCAAACCGTGCAATGTCAAATCGAGACATTGCAGTTGCCATCATCTCGAACGCACAACAAGCTAGTCCAAAAGACAAGGGCCAAACTGCGGACTTCCTAGCCCAATTAAATAGAGCATCGACTGATGTAACAAGTAGGTTTCTCTTTAAATCATCAGGGATGGTAAGTATTGGTTCCTCTATCGGCTCTGTGTTCGAACTTTTAAGAGAATTAACATAAGCCCCTTCTTCTTGATCTAATTCCCACGTTCTAGCGAAGAGAGGAATACCTAACCCAGATAAATCATCGCGTGTTTCTTCTATGCCCATTCTAACGATCCTTTTCTCCAAGCATAAATCCAACCAAGCACTAGTACACCAATGAAAACAACCATTGAGAACAACACCGTAAGGCCGAATTGAATTGAAAGAAGCCCATAACTAGCGGCCCAAGGGAAAAGGTAAATAATTTCAACATCAAATATTACAAAATCTATTGCCAAAGCGTAATATTTGAAATTGAACTGGTTCCATTTATCTGAGAAAACCTCGAATCCGCACTCGTAAATACTACCTTTGATCGGATTAGGAAAGTTGGGCCTAATATTAAACTTAGAAAGCAACCACGACACTATAAGCATACCAGTAGGAACTGCGACTGCTAAAGCCGTAAACACTGCAATTAGCCCGTATTGCCGAAAATAGTCGTCTGTCATAATCCATTCTGCACTGTATATAGTGGTCTAAGTCCGCAAAATATAGCACAGGCATTACGCTTATTGCAAGATAAAATCCAGTATATTTAAAATACGCTTTAATGTTCATCGACTATACTTTCTAGCGTTAAACAGCACGCAAAGATTTTGTTATCATTTGACTGGAGTGAAATGCAATGCTACTGTCATCAATCCCAGTCTATGGATCTTCCATATGAAACATATAGCCAGTAAAAGTAATGCGTGTTATTCTGAATTAGATCCTTCTGTTTTCCGAGGTGATTAGACATTCTTAGTTGTGATAACTTTGCCTAATCCGAAATATGAGGATAACAGTCTGAAACACGAGCGAAGGCAAGGACGAATGGGCAACCTAAGTTCAACATCTAACATTCTGGACAGGTATAGACCAAGTATACGAGAAGCCTTATATGAAAACCTCGCCACTTATGACAGTTCTCCTTACGATCTAATCAGGTATTACATGGGCTGGACAAACTTATCTGGTGATGTAGTTATAGGGAAAGAGGGTAAGGGCCTCCGTCCTTCACTTTGCCTCTTTACTTGCGAAGCCGTCGGTGGTTCAGTCAACGACGCCATGCCAGCGGCCGTCGCTTTGGAATTCATACACAACTTTTCTTTAATACATGACGATATTCAAGATAGGGATGAATTTCGTCATGGGCGAGAAACTCTTTGGAAAATATGGGGGATTCCTAAAGCCCTTATGGCCGGTAATGTCCTGAAAGTACTCTCAGACCACTGCCTAATGCAACTTGTTACGAGAGACATAGGATTTAATAGAGTCATATGCGTTGTTGAAATGCTGACTGAAGCGTGCTTAACAATGATCGAAGGCCAATCACTAGACATCTCATACGAAGGAAACTATGCGGTTTCAATTGAAGAATATTTCAACATGATTTCCAGAAAGACTGGCGCTTTAATCCAATGCTCAATGGAGGTTGGTGCAACTATAGGGACGGAGGATCATAACTTAATACACAGTCTTAGAGATATCGGTGCTTCTTTAGGAACTATGTTCCAGATACGAGATGATGTACTGGGAATATGGGGTGATCAACACTTGACTGGCAAGCCAGTTGGCGCAGATATTAAAAGAAAAAAGGAATCCTTTCCTTTAGTGTATTCCCTGACCAAGGCCACAAAAAAGCAACGGGAATTATTGTTTCAAATATATAATAAAGAAGAGATAGACGATCAAGATACGCACAGAGTACTAGATCTTATGGAAGATATTGGCGTCAGACGGCGTGCATATGAGTTAACTTTGGATTATCATAAGGCTGCAAAGAAGTCCTTGAAAGATAGCGGGTTAAATACAACTGTACAAACTGAATTTGAAAATTTGTTCGGATTCTTGTTAGAGCGGACCTACTGAAATCCGATTACATAGGGACGTTTCTCATTATTACCCCAATATCCTGTTCAAGATAAATATAATATTAGCCGAGCCTAGGTACAACTTTGATAACTATTATTTCGTCTGGCCTGACAGAAGCATCACATTTTATAAAAAGTGCTGGGTTCACCAAAATTGATGAACTTAACTATGGTACGATCCATCATTCCTACAAATTTCCTGACATAAGGATAATAACCGACGCTAAAAACATTAAATTACTAACAGCCGATATGGCTAATAAAGGCAACTCAAGTTTAATAGTTTCTATTGGATTTGCCACCAGTGTAAAGGCTGGACTAAATACAGGTAACCTTGTCATATGTAACAACATATTTTCCCTTACTGGGCCACCAGCTTATTGGAGTCGTGATTCAGCTTCGGAACTAACAACGGACCCTCTTCCAAGGGAGGAGAACTTTCAACATCTACTACATGAATTAAGACGTGGACCGATTATAGGGAACTGTTTAACATTGCCACAGCATACTGTGAATACAAATATGAAGAATTGGATTGGATACAGGTTTCCAGTCTCTATAATAGATACAGATGCTCACCATATAGTTGAGCAATGTAAAATAAGTGAGATACCTTGCATGATAATACGATCCATTGTGGATCCTTTGCCACAGGCAACCAATGAATCTATGTCATTTGAGGTAGGCCGAATTACAGGCAACAATTCACTTCGCCTGTTCGATATACTACTATGCTATCCCGCAGCCATAGTGAAAGCTCTCAAGACAGCAACTCGCCAAAAGGAAGCTAGTTCTTCTTTATCTGCATTTCTGTTAACGTACGCAACCAGCAAAGTAAAGGATAAATAGCTGCCAATATGTAACCCTGACATGGTAGTATATATGTATCGAACATGACATATGATCATAATCAATTCTCTATTGATATTGAAAATAAAGTGAGCTGTATGGTACCGTTCGAAATTACGTTTCTATGAAAAACATTATGAAAAGAGAGAAGCTCGCATGAACCCGGTCAAAAATTTAGTTTCCACACATATTTTCACGTTAAAGGTCAAGTCCTGTAAGGAACCGGAGTTTATTGATATAACGACTAAGGTAGAAGGATTTCTCCAAAAATCAGGAGTGCTAAACGGATTCGTAGTCGTTTTTTCTAAACACACAACTGCCGCA
>CAYSLK010000121.1:0-4307 GCA_964431885.1 uncultured Dehalococcoidia bacterium
GCTATCATAGCATCCGGGGACCGGTTTTGTCAATGTTTTGTGCCTGGATTCATAAAGTATGCCAGAGCGGAACAGGGTTTATCTACCTTAAAGCTCTGGCCTGGCTGCCATGGGCTTAGGTTGTTATTGGCGTCGTCAGCAGTGGTCATTTTTGTACGTTCCATTGCCAACCCGGTAAAGCTTCTAGACGAGCACGATACTCTGGTCCCACTAACAAGATGGCGGGACTTTACTACAGTGACGACTAATCATCAACCGGTGTAGTATCTGCAAAGCAATCACGTGTAGGAGAAACTTAATGAATATTTGTGTTGTATCAAGTTTTCAAGGCGATGTAGAAGACTTCATGTCAATGATGGAAGAATTTAATGAAGAAATAAAATCCTGTGTGTCAGAGTACGAGTGTGGAGTTGTCAACACGAATAAAGCAGGGTTTAGCAAAATCATTACAATTTTAAACGTTAATGATATGGAAGGGATGCAGCGAATTATGTCGTCACCCAAGATGGTTGAATGGGATAAATCGCATAACAATACCGATATTATTTACTCAATGGAACAGATGGGTTGAAGTTAATTAATCGTCAAACCCTGATATACCAGCAATCACCGTCCAAAGTTCCAGGCTAGGTTCTAACCATCACCCAACCGTTCTCTCATACAGGAAAATGTACAACTAGAAGTTTCCGGCATACTGACCGTTAGATATAATCCCGGCACTACAACAACCATAAAACTTGGAGAGGGCTTGTGTGTCTAAAAGAGGCGGATCGTGTGGGGATCGAACCCAGGACACACGGGCTAAAAGTTCGACACAAACCATTCTGCGTTAACCAAGTGGAACTGATTTGTTGCCGCTCCCATAGTCGGAGTCTTAAATCTTACCTGGTTATTCCTCCGACTCCAGCGTTGGGCATGCCCCCAGGCATTTCGGGTTGCGTGGGAGTTTCGGGTTGCGTGGGAGTCTCGCTAGGCATGTTGTCAGGAGTCTGGCTGGTAATGCCTTCGGGCATGTCGGGTGGTGTGGGAGTCTCGCTAGGCATGTTGCCAGGAGTCTGGCCATTTGGGTCGACAATCGATAACTCAGACCATTCGCCTGACTGAATCAACTCTAGTGTGTCTTGGAGTACGCTCATAACGCTGATGCCTTCAATCTGGTTGGTAGAAATATCGGTTTTTATCCTTCTCAAGAAGTCGTATTTGTTGGACATCTCCTCTAGCCTGGCAGAGGCATCGTCCAACGCTCCTGTGGCGGTAGGTCCTTCATCTCGAGTCGGGCCGGGACTCTCGTTCAACCCCTCTGTCATGATTTTAACCATTAGCTCCCTTGTTTCTTCGGCAATGGAAGTAATGTCCTTAAGATCCTTGGTTGAGGGGCTTTCAAATACTCCATTTGACACCTCCCGGAAAACTTCGTACACACCTCTCATTGGTTCGTTTATGATCCAGTCGTCTGCCGTCGAATGGACTCCATCCCCAGCCGCGAACCGTATAGACGTAGAGCCGTCAGAAAAAGTCCCTACCATAGACCCGTCTTCGTTGGTCTTGAAGGAAGCGGAAACCCCATCAGAAAAGACTACTTCGTAGCTATCATCTCCGGACTTGGTAATTAAGTCACCATCGGAGGAATGGATCTCGAATGGACCATCTGTATATTTGAAGAACTTAACCCCGTCGCCTGTTTCTGTCTCACGTAACGGGGTGTCTACGGCATCAAGGGCAGACTTTAACGAGTGGACTACAGAAGAGGTCTCACTATCGATTACCTTAACGTCATTAAGCATACCTTCTTCAATAGAAGCCTCATATTTCTCCCCTTCCGACAACTCAACGAATACCGTTGACTGGAGTGTAGCGGTCTGGATTGTTTGGACACTTCCAGACCCAATAACCAGATCACTAGTCTCTGCTGATTGGTCTCTAGAAAACGCCAGTAGTGGAGGAGTTTCTTCTTCAATCGTATCTTGAAGATTTCCTTGAACGAAGGTGCTAGGAATACTTGGGCCTGTCAGCATGAGTCCGAACTGGTCGTTCTCGTCAGTAGAATTGGAACTGCTCACGGCCACCTCGAAACCGTCTAACCCTACTGGAATAGATACCATTAAAGTGTCCCCTTTGGCGTCTTCCATTTCAGAACTAGAAGGGAGAATGTAGGTTTTAATTCCGGTGAGTTCCCCGGATATTCCGGCCGTTGTCCAGCGTAACTCTTCTCCGGAATCTGATGACATTTCAAACACTACATTAGTGATATCTGTCGTATTCAGGATGATTACAGAACCGGTACCTCCAGATACATCGGCACCCTGCGTTTGACAGAAGAAACAGTGAAA
This sequence comes from uncultured Dehalococcoidia bacterium, assembly GCA_964431885.1. Classification (GTDB taxonomy): domain Bacteria; phylum Chloroflexota; class Dehalococcoidia; order Lucifugimonadales; family CAUZEB01; genus CAUZEB01. Next base: position 2,331 of record CAYSLK010000121.1, read on the forward strand.
GCCGTCTTCGGGTACCGAATGTGGTATCAGGGTCATGGAGCCGGAGCCATAACCCTCCCAAATTGCATGTCCTGACTTTTCGTTTTCCGATGAGACTTTGTAACTCCAACTGTTGTGACCACTATTGATATCCACCCACCGTGTTTCTTTTGGCCAGTTGCTGTCATATACGAAAACCCTGTATCCGCCCTCAGTCACTTCTACCCCTACGGGGGTAATTGCATGACCTCCCTCGTCTGAGTACAGTCCTAGCGTGTACGGCGGAGTTAATCTGTTTTCTAGACTTTCAAATGCGTATAGCAATTCTTCGGCAATTTCATCTGGACGCATCTCAAGTCTAGTGTCTAGAAACCTGCGGTATTCCTCGGAAAATTGCATCATGTGCAATCTGGCGATTGAGTGATCTAGTCTATCGTTTCTCCCCAAGTCTGATACGTTAGTCGTCACCGGGTCGAGGCCGGGTAGTCTGAGGTCTCCAGCAAAGTTGTTCGCGACGCTCGCGCTTATCCCGTAACAGACGCCGTTGGCGAGCACAGAATTCAGTTGTGTTAAGAATAGTTGCACTCCCGGGTAGGGCGTACAGGATTCTGCCTCGCCCGGGATACACAGGCCTTCTGCACCGAATAACTCCACTAGATCATCCACTAGAACACTCGCTGAACCAGTCCCACCAGGAAAATTAGCAAAGCCGAAGCCGTCCTTCGAAGGCTCAAAAGATTGCAGCGCCGTCTGCTCTTCGTAGGACGTTGTTGGAACTCCGTTTTCGGGTTGTGACCTAGGTCCGGCTCCAGTCTGTTCAGGGGGCGCTGGAGTTACGGTCGGACGCCCTTCCCTGGTCGACGAGGAGTTAGCGTGCAATGTCGGCTTTATCGTATGACTTGACGGCGAAGATGGTGACCCAGGTGTATTAGGGCTGCTCGACTCTACTGCTGCCTGCTCTGCTTCGAGATTCGTGGCAGTACTCTTTATTACGGGCGTAGCCGCTGAGTCGGTATGCGTTTCCACTCCTACCTGGGCACCGTTTGTGGAAGACTCGCTCTGGCCTAACTCGCTGCCACAAGCTAGAGTCCACGCAATAAAGCAGAGTGAAAGGCTCAAACAAATGTTTCTTAGATAGGGCAACGGCACAACGATAAATTCTATTGATTTTGCCTTAATGGACCGTAAGTACTAGCTAGAAGACCGCAAAACGGAGCTGCTACCGTGATAGTTCGCCTAATTATCACGCAGTGGAGACTATAGCTTCCATTTACGTGCATATAGTTTTCCAGGATACAGACTAGGCATTCGATGTGCTCTGATATGAGAGCTAGCACCCATGCAGAGCTAGTTAATGGATCTCTCTCAAGGTCGTCTGCAGTCTTATCTCGGAAGCTTCAGTGGCAGATGTTCTTAACATAACATTTTAAAACGGCAGCTTCCTAAGAAGCTGCGAGGTTGGACTCCTGATTGGTAGTCCATGCTTACAGGAGTCAGTGCAAAAGATAGACAGAGTAGGTGTTAACGTACTTGTATCACTGGCTTGTCGGTGGCTGAGGAGGTTCCAAGACAAAACGCCAACAACTGTCTATGCCTATCTTATGTTTGCTTGCTGACCCACCCCATTTGTCTTTGCGCGCAAATTCTATCTCGGAATTCAGCAGGTCCTGCCAGGTATCCACGTCTTGGTTGAGCTGCAACTCGACCGTAAAGGCCCCTGAATACGCGAACTTAAAAATATTCCCGCCTTGTTTTGTTAGGTTGGACCAATTCCATAACTTTTGCTTTTTTTCAGTTTCATTTTTTTGCCAAAGCAACTTGTCGCCATAAAAACTCTTCGGGAGGTTCACGCTTTGTCCTAAATCGTCAACGAATGACATCTCGATGTAATTCGTAACGTTCGGATCAGTGTCGGTTAGATAGATTACGACTTCCCCTGAACCCGCAGACCCGTATCCCGCGGCAGCAGCGGCCGCGTAACTCTCTGTATTACATCCG
>CAYSLK010000122.1:0-12428 GCA_964431885.1 uncultured Dehalococcoidia bacterium
ATTAAAATATACGCTAGGCTTTATTCTATTTGCTGCAGGGTACTTTGGTATAAAAGATTCGATGTTTAACGGATCGAATGCAAGATACATGAACCTTGCTGGGTTCTTCGTAATCGTCGGTACTGCAGGAAGCTTGATTGAGGGTGGATTGGTGGTAGGTGCCGGTGGGGCAGCTGCAGCACCTGAAGGGCGAGGAATGGCAACCGCAATCGCCTTAATAACTGGTGCCGAAGGAATCGGAACGCTGAGTACTTGCGCTGTGTCGATCGGATTCGCGTTAACCGGGCTTTCGATGTTGATCAAGAAAAATTATCACCTTGTTATCGGAGGCCTAACAGCAATAATAGGAATATTTATGCTTTTTGCGGCGGCAGATGACTATTACAGTAATATCACTGGGTCTGCGGTAATCGCATGGTTAGCGATGTCATTAATAATCGGCGTAATCACTTTTCTACAGACTGATAAAAATACTGATACTGTCTCTGAATAAACAGACGACACTATTCTGCTGAATCTAATGTCCATAACAGACCCTGTTAATCGAGACCACGTTGAATTCAACGTGGTCTCGATAGAGCCAATGCACCAAGCAGTCGCAATTACTAATACAAAACCCAAAGCGTAGGGTATATCCGGAACGTTGAAGGCTAGGAGTCTGCAGAAGCTAAATAATGAGTTAAAGTCGTGACTTAATCAAGTCGTATCCTCGTTCTCCTATCATTATAGCGGTAGCATTAGTGTTCGCCCGGATTACGTCAGGCATAATAGAAGCATCAACTACAGTTAATCTCTTCGTACCGTGCACCTTAAGGTACTGGCTAACCACTGCCATAGGGTCTGACGGTGGTCCCATTTTACAGGTGCCGGAAACGTGGTGCGTTGTTGACGCAGTCCGTAATAACCAGTTATCTAAATTTTCGTCAGAAGCCAGGTCATGATCGGTAGGGCTGATTCTACTCTTTACTAAGTCTTGATAAGCTGGATGTTTAAGTAGTTGGATACAAATCCTGATAGCTTCACGGGATCTCTCTATATCCCAGGAATTCTTCAGGTAATTAAAATTCATTAATGGCCTATCGTGAGGATTAGCGGAGTTAATTCTCAGTTCTCCAGCGCCAGTCGGTAAATATAATCCTGCAACGAGTCCAAACCCTAACGGTTTCATGGGATCATCTCCTTTCGCTACATTAGCGGAAAAAGAGCTGGGAGTTATCAACATATCGTTACGAGTTTCGGAGCCTTCAGCAGTGTAACAAATACTTATTTGATGCCTGGGTGCGTACGGATCCATGGTAACTCCGTCCCTCGCCTTTACCACAACTGCAAACGAGAAGTGGTCTCGCATATTCTGGCCTACACCTGGAAGATTGGCTATAACTGGTATTCCATGTCGTCTAAGTTGATTTTCAGGACCAATCCCGGACAACATCAATAATTGAGGAGATGCCACGGCTCCAGCACTGACAACAATTTCTTCACCTGCGATTGTTAATTGTTCATTGAATCGCTCCACATCTACACCAACCGCCTGATTCCCATTGAAAAGTATCCTCTTTACTAAAGCATTAGATACAATACTCAGATTGGGTCTGTCTCGGTTCGGGTCCAGATAGGTAAGGGCCGTGCTCATTCGTATGCCATCCACGTTGTTTTCTACTCGAGGGCCTATCCCTGTGTACCTAGGATCGTTGACATCGGGATGTTCGGGAAATCCTGCGGCTACACTCGCTTGATATGTAGCAACCTGGAATGGCAGCCAAGTGTCTCTACTGTGTCTTCTCACCGGAAGAGGTCCGTTTGTACCGTGATATTCATTTTGGATATCACCATCAGTTTCTAGTTTTTTAAAATACGGGAGAACTTTGTCATATGACCATTCGCCATTTCCTTCAGTTGCCCACCCATCGTAATCTTCCGGAGCACCTCGCCAAAAGTTGGGACCAGGACCGTTATGAGCACTACATCCTCCGACAACTTTTGCTCTAGGAACGGGCATTACATTGCCTTGTTGAGAAGTGGGGGTGCCATAATAGCCCCAGTCGAATGGAGCTCCTTTTCGGTAAGCGAAAGGTGTGTAGCTATATTTAAGTTCGTACGGTAAAGTTTCAAAATCAGGATAATCTGATCCAGCCTCAATTAACAGTACAGAGAGTTTCGGATTCTCTGATAAACGACTGGCTAGCACACAACCAGCTGATCCAGCCCCTATTACAATGAAATCGTACTTCCTTTCCATAACACCACTTTCAGATTGTTTATTATCGGTTTTACGAAACATCAAGCCTGAGAATACCTGTCTCCACATTTCCTTGATTGATCACGACCTTACTATTGGCCGGACCGGAACAAACGCCCTGTAATCATTATCCCAATTGGTACCAATCTTCACCTAATTCGTTAAACCTTCTGTACAATTCGTTCAAAGCGTTCTCGCTGAGGAAGTTTTGAGATTCTACCATGGCTATATTAGATTGAAGATGACTGAGATTTGTTGTGCCAACGATAGCTGTATGCACGGCCGAATGTGCCAATACAAAACCTAAAGCCAACTCTATCCTATCAGAAGGAGCACTTGGTATTGGACCACCCTCCATCATTAATTGAGCTCTACGGAAGTATTCGTCAGCATATCCTGACAGGAAATTAACTACTGGACTGCCCTTAGAACCCCACGCACCGTTAGCAATAGGACGTTTGGCTATGACACCCATTTCATGAGCAACAGCGATGTCAAAAAGTTTAGATTTAGCATGTTGTTCAACTAGATTGAAACTGGTTTGCAGTGTATCGAACAAGTTAGTGGTTATAGCGAACATAGCAGCATCATTATCACCACTGTATCCAATAAATCGTGTCTTCCCCTTATCCCTTGCCTTAACAATCGCTTCGATTACCTCTCCTTGCTTTAAAACATCAAGGCTACAAGAATGCAATTGAACTAGATCTACATGGTCAACATTCATGCGTTTTAGGCTGCGATCGATACTGTCTTCTATAATTTCTGCTGTCCAGGATTCGGGAGAATTAAATGCGTCCCTATACATACGTCCTGTATCTGGATCAGTAGAATGACCACATTTAGTAGCTAGATAATACTCATTTCTCCTATGAGCAACTGTGCGTCCTATAACTTCCTCACTAATACCATAACAGGCAGCCGTATCCAAAAAATTAATACCGCTATCCAATGCAGAATTAAGTAAATGTCCTACGTCAGCAACCTCCATATTTGGCACACCAATTTCAGCTAAGCCTATGCCTAGTCGGCTAACTTTCATGCCTGTCCTTCCAAGAACTGTAGTATCCATCTTCTATCCTTTCTTTAAATTGGTTAATCTAATAATTTAGATGCGAGTTGCTCAAGAGCTCTCGCTTCAATTGGAGGATTAGATATTCCACTTCGCACATCCCTGAAATAGCGTTCAAGAGGCCTATTCTTTTCTAGGCCAACTGCTCCGACTACGCGCATCGCTATATCAGTAATCTTAATGGCTGAATCGATCGAATGAACCTTTGTGACAAGTATTTCGGGAAGTAGGTCTTTTCTTTCTTCTGAATTATATTCCCAGTCCTCAGAACATGAAAACAGAGTTCGTCTTGCGACCAACATAATAGACTCCATCCGAGCAATTTGTTCTCGAATGTGAGGTATCTGCGATATAGGTGTAGATCGTCCACTGGGTTTCCGGTTTTTGGCAAAATGGATGGCATAATCTTGAGCTGCTTTCGCTATTCCCAGATTGGCAGCACTCAATAGAAGTGGAAACCATGCAGCTCCTGAAATTTTGTCTGTGAAATGGTTTAATCCACTCGTCCGAGACAGGAAATTTTTTTCGTCTACTACTACGTTATCGAAAAGTATGTCGTGAGATCCGCTGGCACGCATTGACAGTGAATCCCAAGTTTCCTCAATGGATATTCCTTTAGTCTCCATATTCACTATTATTCTCGCAGTATCTCCGCTTCCGTCTTCTACGGCTACGAACACGATAGCATAAGTCAACTCTGGAGCTAATGTCGACCAGGTTTTACGTCCGTTTAACAGCCATTTCCCTTCACTGATAGGCTCTAGTTTTGTAACTGGCCTACCACCACCTCGAGGTGATCCTAAATCAGGCTCGGAAGCCACACTATTAATAAGAGCACCATTTTGCACGATTCCCTCAAAGACAGAGTCCCTTAATTTCGCGGGCCAACTTCGTGTTTCAATTTCGGTGCCAATGATCATGTGATGCATGCCTACGGAGACTGAGGTCGATCCATCACCCTTTCCAATTTCATATTGAGCCAAGACCAGATCTGTAAGACCGTGGCCATAACCTCCATTTTCAAGAGGGATCAAAGCTTTCAAATAGCCCTTATTACGCATGAACTGATAATGTTCATGAGGGAATGATCCTTTTCTGTCATGTTTAGGTGCAGTAGTCCTAATTTGGGCTGCTATGGTCTTAGCTACTTCTATTAATTTGCGTTGCTTTTCATTTTTTGGCCACATTAGTATTAATCACCCGAATTACATTCCATTGTAGACAACATAATAAACGGTTAGTCAATCAAAAGGTAGTGTGGTTCCACAATGTATACGTCAAGAATTTCTCAACTAGTCTAGATACTCAATGTTGTCTCACAAACTTCTGCAAACGTCGAGCATCACATACCCCTTTGCAGTCAGGACAACTATCTTCTATTACTTCAGCCACATATATGTCGCCGTGAGAATCAACCGCAAGACCATGAGGCGCTATAAACTGACCAGGCTTGTGGCTACTCTGATCACCCCACCGTGACAGCACATGCCCTTGATAATCAAGAATGGAAATTCTATGCTGATATTCGGCAATGTAATATTCCCCCGACAAACCAACTATGATCTCAGTGGGTCGCCGTAGTCCTTCCCATATGTCCAGTAAATGTCCTTCCAAATCAAACATTTGGATTCGGTCATTATTGAAATCACAGACCAATAGACGACCCATGGTATCTATGGCAACTCCATGTAGTAAGTCGAATTCTCCTGGGCCGGAACCTGGTGCTCCCCAAGAGGATACATACTGTCCGTCCGCTCTAAATCTGTGCACTCTAGCATTTCCATAGCCATCAGCAACAAAGATATCGCCTGTCTTATCAATGGCAACTCTTCCTGCGGGGAGATTGAAAGGACCGGCAGCCTGTCTAACCACTCGGTCTTCTAAAGTGTAACCAGTGTCTGAGGGTTGATCGTAAGTGCCCAGAGTCATTTGGAGAACTTCGTCACTACTATACTTGAAAACAACATGAGAATCACGGTCAATCAGGAAAATATTCCCTCCTGAGTCTATATGAATACCGTGAGGATTGATCCATGAATGCTTCCAAGACTTTACAAAGACTCCTTCACTATCTACAACTAGAAGCTGTTCTCTTCCACGGTTGAAGACATACAAGTTATCGTCTGCATCCACATCTACTCCTGATACTTCTTTGAAATCGTAATTCTCCATACGAACGGACCAATTCTGGTCCAGTTCATAGATGTAGTTTCCGAAACCAAGTAACACGTCTCTTATTCTCCTTTTGTCACTAATTCCTTCATCTTAGACCTAAAGTGAAACCATAGATGCTGTAGAATATCTATTTGATAAAGACCAGAAAGAATATTAGACATACTACTATGCTATTATTAACCCTCTATTCATGAACAGGATAACAAATTGACGCATAAATTTGCTAATGTATTTAGATGGCTCGGATTATTCGCTCATCCCGACGACGAGACCTCTGCAAGTGCCGGTACTATGGTGAAGTGGATTAAAAATGGTAACCTGGCTTACGTGGTCACCGCCACAGGGGGTGAACTCGGTACCCTCGGAACAGGAGGATTAGTTATTGAACGAAGTGAACTGGCCAGAGTACGTGAATCCGAACTCAAACAAAATTTATCTATGTACGGATGTAATCCACCATTCTTACTCAGATACCGGGATCAGGAATTAGCTAACGAAGATCTGCAGATTCTATCAAATAAGATATTGGATATCATGCATTTAATTCGTCCAGATGTGATAGTCACTTTTGGACCAAGTGGCATATCTAACCACTCAGATCACATAGCAATACATAAAGCATCCCAAAAAGCTTACATAGAGTACAGAAACAGGTGCACTGAAAAGGAATATCCATTATTGATATATCCGTCAATACCCGCTAATGTAGCAAAGCAATATGAACTACAATTGAGTCCAGACGAAAAACGAATAGACATTATAGTTGATATTGAGTCGTCCATTGATATAAAAATTCAGGGATTGAGGAACTACAAAAGCCAGGAAGACGCCCAAGAGTTTGCTAAAAGGCTAGAACAAACGAAGACTAGTCCCCACGGGACAGAGGAATTATTCTCAGTAAGCCCGTATAGTCCTAAAGACTGGGGTTCATCTCCAGTGATTGAATATCTAAGAATCCTTTAGTTAATGAGTAGGATTTTTGAGTTTCGTTAGTATAATAAGTTAAGATGGGCTGAAGCCGTCCTATTAGAAAAAATTAGAGGGCATTTTTCCCATAGAATCATCTTTCTAGGCCATTATTTGGGAGTTACAAATGTAAGTATTCGTTTGGGATTTTCTACCATTATCAGATGAAGTTGTTCTTCCGTAAATCCTATACGTCTTAGATGTGGCAAAAACACCTCAGGGATAAATGAATATCCCGTCCCGCCAAATTTCTTAAGCTGAACCTTCGTGCATACATCATGAGATATTAAAATTCTATCTCCGTAACCTGCAGAAAAGAGTTTACTAATTGTGTCGGCCACAATCGCGGCACCACTAAAACTTAAATACTCAGGCCATGGACTGTTTTTGTCGAGAACGTCCCAACTTAGAGGAACTCCCACACGACCTATCAAATCAAATTGAATATACACCCCTTTTTCCAATAGAGATAATAGTAGATCTACATTACCAGCCGACACATCACTGTGTCCAAAGATAGTTCTGCACATTTCTCCACCTGATTCTGATACTAGTGATGCAACATCCATTTTTTCTAATCCGGTTCCACCCCAGTGAAACGAAATGGGTGCACCAGTTTTACGACTGGCACGTGCTGATGCCTTAATAATCTTGATCTCATTATCAGTTAGTGGTTCACCATTGATACCTACCTCACCAATAACTCCAGCCCTTATACCTGTATCTCCTATTCCCTCAGTAATATCTTGGACCATTGCATCGGTAAGCTGTTCTACAGTAAGAAGGTCCATATCACTTTGATGAGAAGCTTTTACATACCAACTTGACCCAGCAATTATATTGAGTCCTGTTCGCATAGAGACTTTCATTAGTGATATAGGATCTCTCCTAATCCCTATATTCGTCACGTCTACTATCGAGGATCCGCCCCAGTCTCTAAATTCGCTAATTTCTTCAACAGCGAGGTCTAAATCCGCCAAAATAGAATTGTCCTTATTTCTGAAGGCCCCATAACGATTCCCGTTCGCAAGGACTCCTATTAGAGCTAGATTCTCAACAGAAAGAGGATCATCCCACACTTTAGTCTCCATCATTGGGGTATTGATATCGGGAGCTCTAGTCGTTGTCATTATACTTTCGAAGAAAAGGTGTTCATGCATCAAGGTCATGCCTAATTCTTCAGGATCCAAAGGCCCTTTGACTGTCATAACTTTACCTGAATTGTCAAAGACTTCATCACTACTTTTTAACAACATAACTTGTATTCCTTCTAACTAGATTATTACATGTTCTTCTGACTCGTTAATATTTCAAGTTTGGCAAAATCATCACGATGTTATACTAATTCCAATTCTTTTTCCATTTGTCTAAAGCTTATATCCATAATGGAGATTATTCTATCTATTTCGTCTCTTGTGATACACAAGGGTGGAGCAATTATCAGATGATCGTTATTACCTCTGTGTAAAATAAGCCCATTTTCGAAAAATATATTATTTAAGCGAAAGCCTACATTTACACTACTGTCAAGTGGTTCTTTCGTTTCTCTGTCTTTGTGCAAAACCATTCCAGCAAATAATCCCAATCCTCTAACATTTCCAATCATGTTATGTTTTTCTTTTAACTCCCGTAAGCCGTCCAATAAGTATTGCCCCATGTCGGCGGAATTACTCACCAGCTTCTCATTCTCTATTATTCTGATATTTTCTAAAGCTGCGGCAGCGCAAGCCGGGTGGCCTCCATGGGTAAATATCTGACTAAATGTGTCTTCTTCATTGCCAACGAATATATCAGCTATTGATTTTCTAACAATAGCTGCACTCATAGGTAAATAACCGCTGGTAAATCCTTTACCAAGTGTCATGATATCCGGTACAACACTCCAATGATCGCACCCAAACATCTTCCCCGTTCTGCCAAAACCAGTAACTACTTCATCAGCGACCAATAACACCCCATATTTTTCACAAATGTCCTTTAACATAGGCCAATATTCATCACCCGGAATTGCCGCACCGTTGCTAGCACTGATTGGTTCGGCAAATACAGCAGCGACTGAATGCAACCCATGAAGTTTTATAGCCTCTTCAACTGCATTGGCACACCTAACTGAACATTCATACGGTGTTTCTCCACCTAGAGGGCATCGGTAGGGATCAGGAGCAGGAACGTAAAGTCGGCCAGACATTGAAACTACTGATTCATAATCCGCATTGGGATGGAAAGCATCTGAGGATCCTGACACGACATGTTCATTACTGTTGCCAGCGAGACTTAAAGTGGCTAATGTAGCTCCATGGTAAGATGCTTCTCTGCTTATAAACCGATATCTAGACGATTCACCCATCTTGTTTTGATAAGATTTAACTAACTTGATAGCTGTTTCGTTCGCTTCAGAGCCCCCGCTCGTGAAAAAAATACGTGATAAATCTCCAGGCGTAATTTGGGCCAATTTCTCAGCTAATTGCATACCGGGAACAGTGGCTGAGCCCCATGGAGTATAGCTTATCCGCTGCATTTGTTGGTGAACTGCATCCGCTATCTCAGGCCTTCCATAACCTATGTTTCTAACGGCTAGCCCAGCATGCCCATCAATATAATTCCTACCTTCACTATCTTCCACAATGCACCCTTTGCCTCCTACAAACACGCGAGGGCCGCCCTTTTCTGCCATTTCGCTAGGCTCCCTACCATAGACCCACAGATGTTCTAGGGCACTGTCCTTTAATTTCTTTATTTCCCATTCGTTTAATTCTTGCGTCATACCCTCTGCTCCTAAATTTGAATCGATTTTAATCTTTTCAGTTATTGTGTTACCCCCGGCCACGTATACCCTTTCCAGGGAATAATCCGTCTTGAATATTCCCGTCTTTGACCACAAACGTCCCATTCACAAGGACATGTTTTATACCATTAGAGGGCAGTGTAGGCTGGCTATAGGTCGCTGTATCCTCAATTAGTTGTGGGTCAAAAATAACTAAATCGGCGTCGGATCCAACAGTAGTCCTACCTTTCTTTCTAAAAGCAGGCGAAAGATGAGAAAGTCGCTGAGCCGGCATCAATGATGTCTTTCTAAAAGCTTCCGTAAGAGAAATTGATCCTGATCTGACATAATGTCCAAATATACGAGAAAAGGTGCCCGCCGTTCGTGGATGTCCCTTCCCATTCTTTAAATGACCATCAGAAGCTATAGCAGTCAATGGACTAGATACTGCCATATCAACCATATTCTGGTCCATAAAATGTTTGATCACCATCCCACCAGTCTTGCGATATTTTTCAAATGATCGAGCGTCTAGTCTCTCACCAGTTTCCACCCACTCAAGGTCACAATAATCTATGCCTTGCCGAGATTGCCAATCGCCCGTAAACATAGCAGAGTCAATAGCGGTCATGCTGGCAGTATACGGATAACACTCTGTGGTTACATCCAATCCTTTAGCCTGAGCATCCTCTATCATACTAAATAACTCAGGTATCACGGGATGACCACTAGAATTGATATGAACCAAATGTAATGGTGCACCACTAATAAGTGATGCAGCTAATAGTTCTGAAAGACCGTCAATACTACTTAAAGGGTCCAAAGCACCCGAGCCTCTCATGTGAACATGACATGAAGCCTCATATTCTGACGCAACACGAAACATTTCAATAGGTTCCCATCGTGAAGCTCCCGGTGTGTAAGCAAGACCAAATCCCATAGCTAAGGCACCTTCACTGAAACCTAACCTCATTAATCCTTTCATTTCCTCTATTTCTTTCTTAGATGCAGGTTTGTAAGCTGCTGAAGCCAGTGGGAGCATTTGCCCGGGATCGTTGAAAACCTTCATGCGTACAGGGATATGACCTATACTGGCACCGAAATTAATTAGTGAGTTACCTTCACGCTCTTGGTACCAACGAAAGATATTCTCTACACCTAACTCCAATTCTAATGCAGTAGTAACTCCATCCAATGCTTGAACGCGATAATTCTCTCCATCTTGCCCATGTGAATGCATATCGATCGCACCTGGACCGACAACTAAACCACTCCCATCTATAAAATCCATACCCTGAAGTGTGTCATGTGTAACGGCATCGATTTTCCCGTCAGTGATGCCAACGTTAGCGATTATTTCAGTCTTAGCTTCAGGATCAATGAGGCGACCTCCAGCAACTACCAAATCAAAATTGCTCACAGCCACTCCTTCTTATACGACTTACAACAAGAATAGTTTACTATCTAAAATATATGATAAATCGATTTCAACCAACTAGGGGAGGAATATATAACAGTGTTCCATTATCACATAAGGGTCGACAATTATTTCATCGAGTTTACTCCGGTAGTCACTTAATAGTACTTGGAAAACAATGAAATGATTTTACACTATCAACCACTATTAAAAGGAAGGCATACCTCTCCTCGACCATTCCCATAGATAGAGTGCTGCTATACCGCGGTAAGGACTCCATTTTTTGACTATACCTTCCCAGCTGACATTCATTCCTTCCTGAATGCCACAGTATAATTTACCCAATCCTTTATCCAGAGCAAGATCTCCATCAGGAAACACATCGAACGCCCTAAGACTAAAGAGTAAGAAATTCTTCGCGGACCACGGTCCGATACCTTTGATTTGGATCAATTCACTATAGGCCATATCTAAAGGCAAACGCATGATTTCATCTAAAAAGTCCGGCCTTGTGACTAGTAACTCAGCCACGCCTAAAATATAACTGGCTTTCGGTCCTGATAAGCCGCATACCTTCAAACCCTCCGTACCTAATGCAAAGGTATCACTAGGTGACAGTGAAGTGTTTGAAAAAGAAGCGTCCCTAATTCTCTTTATAATCGCATCAGCCGCCTTTCGAGAGATCTGCTGGCCTATAATAATCCTGGTTAAGGAATCAAAATCAGCCGATCGTTTCGGTAGATCTATCTCCCCGACAAATACTGTCAAGGCGGACATCACTGGATCCACAATAGCAAAGTGTTGTTTAGCGGCCTTGAGAATTTTTATATCACTCAAAAAAAACCTGTCTGATAGATCCATTTCAATAAAGTCTAAATGGAAATTAGAATGATAATACCATACATGCCTTATCTTAACGCCAGTCTTCAAGAACGTGAAACAACCTTACTAGGTTAAATATGGAAATGTGAAGACAAAACCCCTTTCCCTTTGGAGATAAAAATGACAGGTATCTCTAATACCTTATGGGGCGGGCTAACGATATTTGGATTAAATCTACCCTTATACCAATTCTAAACTTATTAGGTTGACCTAACACTTAACGGTAACTATACTTTCCCCAAATAAGATCTCGATAAGGAGAACCTATGAACCTCGATAAGAGTCGCAAGTTATATGAACGCTCCATGAACTCCCTTGCGGGTGGGGTAGGTAGTAGTGTACGTATGTCCGAACAGCCAGTACCTCTTTTCTTCGAAAGAGGAAAGGGTTCTCATTTATACGCCGTCGATGGGAATGACTATATCGATTATGTTTTGGGACAAGGGCCGGACGTGCTAGGGCATTCCCCCGATTTTCTGTTGAATGCTGTCTCTCTAGGTATGCAGGATGGACAAATCCTTTCCGGACAACATGAAAAAGAAATACACGTCTCTGAGATGGTCCAACAGATAGTGCCTTCGGCAGAACTTGTTCGTTATGGCAATTCGGGGTCAGAAATTGTACAAGCCGCACTGAGACTGGCTAGAGGATACACAGGAAGGAACAAAATCATAAAGTTCGAAGGTCAGTTTCATGGATGGTTAGACAGTGTGTTTTACAGTCATGCCCCATCTTTGGAAGATGCAGGCGATTATAACTCTCCCTCACCTGTGCCATCTTCGTCTGGAATTGCCCAGGGAACTGCAGAAGATCTTCTAATCTTACCTTGGAATAATATAGAAGTCCTTAAAACATGTTTGAATGAACGCCCCAATGAAATAGCAGCAATCATAACCGAACCCATTATGTGTAA
>CAYSLK010000123.1:0-2678 GCA_964431885.1 uncultured Dehalococcoidia bacterium
AGTATGAGAGTAGACCTGATCGTAGATACAGCATGCGGTATGTGCCAGTTTGGTATGGACGATGAAAAAGGGTGTGTGTTAGCTGTGGAGATAAACTCTGAGTATTATTATGTAGAAGGGACGAATATAGATGACCATGGAGATGCACACGCAAAGGATGGTTTCTGTAACTCGATACGTAAGGCACGGGTAAAAGGTGTTATAAAGGGTGAAAGATTCTTTTTGGAAAATATTAAATTATTTGAGTTCAAAAATCGAAGAAAGAATTGAGCTCTCAGATTAAACACCAAACCTTGCCAAGAAGCGGGTTTTCACGGATTGCCATACCGTTGTCCCCTTTTATTTATAATACAGTTCCCAAAATATACCTTTTCCCCCGGCACAAGTATTTTCTGGGTCAGTGGGTGGGAGTTTTCATTGCAGCCCGATAGAACAGGCCGCACACGAAAATAAAAGTATATTTTCTCATATACCTTTTCCCCAGGTATTCTGGTCAGATACCACCTAGTAGAATAAGGAGAAAAAACCCACCGCATGTGTATACAGGTCCTTGTATCATGCTCGATCTACGCAATGCCTTTGTCTTCTTAATGTAGGAATTGCGATAGTGACCTCTTTCGTTTTTATTTTGCAGCAGGTCCGGGGGGTAAGAGTTTTCACCTGGGTATAATTGATTTGCCACGATATAAGGAACTGATAGACCTGCAGCTCCACCCATCAAGAATCCTGGAAATCCCAAATCTATATCTCCCATTACCACTGCACCTATAGAACCACCAATTAAACTGGTGACACCACTAACCGCACCAACTAAGATCCAGATCACACTATTGTGGTCCAGTTCGGCGGTTTCCCAGGCCATATGCTTTATTTGATATGTAGATAAAGCTACAGCTGGTGGATATTGTGTTGAACCGGTACGGTATGGACCCGTGTCTGCGATCTGGTCCCGGCGGATGGTGATCTGTCCCATTGCCGGGTGGCTCAGGGTGATTTCTTCTGTGGTCTCATTTAATATGGTCCCGGTGACCTGGTCGCCGGATTTCAGGTTAAATGTATTTTGTTTAGGTGTATCTATTAAAAATCTGCCGTCAGCCATCCTGATCTCTTTCACACTTGAGAAAAACATGATGGAGTCTGCCTTCTGAAACATTACCTTTTTGTTCTTTTTCCCAAGATATTTCCCTAAAATAATCTTTCCTGTTGTTGTAACCAGCGTATCTGCTGAACCGGTGACGGTTCCTGTTTCCGGATTATACTGTACCTGTTTTTCCGGCTGGACCGGTTCACCCGTGTTTGGGTCATACTGGACCTGTGGTTCTTTTGTAATTGGTTCCCCGGTCTCTGGGTCGTACTTGACCTGCTGTCCATAGATGGTGGAAAAAAAGACCGCCACAAGCAGTAGGGTAGCATTCTTCATAAATTAGAGTGCCCTGCCGGAAATATCGATCATAAACGGTTTGTAAAAGGCTCTGTTCCCGGCCATGAAACCGCCTATTATTCCCAGGGAACCGGCTGCCCCATGCACGCCTTTGCCCGGTGTTGCAATTAACATTTCTGTTACCAGAATCCCAGATAGAGCTCCAAGCAGTGATACACCGGTGACCATGATCATATCGACCATACCGGGAAGCACTTCTATTTTTTCTACCCCTTCATGGCGATAGGTTGCATTACCGGACTTTCCGCTCAAAATAAGATCAGTATCAGTCACCTTCAGTAGTACACCTTTGACCATTCCTGATAGTGGAGCAACAAAACGAATCTTTTTACCGGTCCAGTCCCGCTCCAGATTTTTCAGCCGAATGTACCGTACAGACTTGCTTTCTATCTGTCCACTGGCTGCCGCGGGAAGCAGGGCCAGTCCGATTGATAAAATAAGTATAGATTTTGTTTTCATATAAAAACAGAATATTAAAATTCCAGGAACTTCCAATAAATATCTAAAAAAGGCTGTTGGAAGTGGATCCCAATCCGCAGATTTTCATTGATAGCATACTGCAAACCAAAGTCAAAATCGATCAGGCTGACGGTACCTTTTGGAGAATCAAGGCTGAATGCAGCGCCGTCATTGCCAACATAGTCATCCCACGTTTCGCCGAATGTCATCGTTTTCCAGCCATTATCCACCCATGCTATAGCAAGGAATTTCAGGTTTTTTCGTAGGTCGTACTCTAACGATCCCCACACCCGGAAAGGGATCTTAAATATTGGATCACTGTTCCAGGAAAATTTAGTTGTATCGATCCAGGTATTCCGATCCATAAAGTCAAGGGGAGATGCCTTTGCCCCCAGTGTCCAGCTCATCTTCCCCCGGCCGGATGGGTTGGTTCGCCGGGATGAGAACATTGCCATTAGTTCTATGCTGAAGATCTTCTTATCAGTTACTGTCGAATCCATTATCTCACCTGATATAGATGGGGTACTGGCTAAATCATTTAATGGTGTGTCGTCAATATCTAATAGAGCGTGCGAGTATCTGCTGACGATGCTTTCCACTGGGCGGGCGCGGTGGACATTTACCCCCCAGGCCATTGCCGATTGTTTTTCAGCTGATTTTTTTTGATAGATCTGGTGCTTGGTTTCAAAGTTCAGATCACCTGAGAACGATGAGCTGAACTCGGTCTTTACCATAAAGCGCTCTGAAAGTCCGTATCCAATGGATAATCCGCTCAGGT
>CAYSLK010000124.1:0-35695 GCA_964431885.1 uncultured Dehalococcoidia bacterium
TTCTAAATGCAAATCAACACTAAAAGAAAATAGGGGAGTCGAAGTTGGCCACGTTTTCAAATTAGGCACAAGGTATAGCGAGGCTCTAGAAGCTTATTACCTCGATAATACGGGTCTTCAACAACCTGTGGTCATGGGTTGTTATGGGATAGGAGTTGGTAGATTACTGGCTGCTATTATTGATCAAAATCACGACGACCGTGGGATTATATTCCCTCTATCTGTAGCACCATTCCAAATTTCTTTGATAGCTCTTAATATTGAAAATGACCTTATTGCCACGGAAGCCGAAGCACTATATAAAGAACTTAGAAATCTAAATTTAGAGGTTTTATATGACGATCGTCGTGAATCCGCCGGGGTAAAATTCAAGGATGCTGATCTTCTAGGATTACCTCTACGTCTGATAGTAAGCCAACGGAACTTGAATTCGAACGTGATAGAAGTAGTAAAGCGATCTACCGGCGAAACTCTTTCAGTTCCAAGGGATGCAATATTATTAAAAACTATAGAGCTATTAAAGGGCTAGTATAACCAGAAAGATGGTGTAAACTTCTATTTGAGAAGATATTCTTGTATATGTTTTGTTGTTAGCCTATAAGACAGTAAAGGAGGCACATCCCTTGAGCGGAATATGGCCCGGTGATACCAGACTTGTTGCCACTTTAAGTTTCGATGTAGATGGAGTGTCTGGAGCAATTAACCGTAATCCAGATACGGCTCGTTATCCGAGCACAATGTCATTGAGGGAATACGGCCCTAGTATAGGTACCCCTAGAATCCTTGATCTCCTAAAACGATATCAGATTACAGCCACTTTTTTCATACCTGGATATGTTGCTGAAACTCATGAATCTTTAGTTTGGGATATTAAAAATCAAGGACACGAAATTGCTCATCATGGATATATGCATGAACCACCGGTCACTCTATCCAGACAGCAAGAAGAGGCGATTTTAGATAAAGGAATCTCTATATTGGAGAGGATCACAGGTGAACCACCCAAAGGATACAGATCTCCAAGCTGGGAACTGACAGAATATTCCCTGGAATTATTGTCGGAACGGGGATTTCTATACGACGCCAGTATGATGGGAAACGATATACCTTATCTGGTCAATGTCAACAACACTCAGATTGTCGAAGTGCCTGGCCACTGGGAACTAGATGATGTACCATATTTTAATTTTTCACCTTCCTTAGGTACTCGCCCTTTAATGGCCACTCCGGATCACGTATTTCAAGTCTGGTCTTCCGCCTTTGAAGGCTTATATCATTTCGGAAAATCATTCGTCTTGACCATGCATCCGTTCTGTATAGGAAGACCAAGTAAAATATTAATGCTTGAGCGCCTTATACAATACATATGTGAATATCCAGGAGTAGAATTCATGTCGGCAGCCGCTCTCGCAGATCTTTTCTCACCACAAAAACCCAATTCTTGAGATACTCGATCGATTATATGATGTCGATTGTACACAGGTCTTGGTCACATCTCCCTCCATTTAAAGAAACCTTATGGTTATTTTGCCTAAGTGTTATCCCTATCTTTACTCTTCTACCTTTTTCAGGTTATACAATTTCTAGCCCATTCATTGTTAATGAATGGCAGATATCTAATACTCAATCGGGATTCGTATTCTCAACTTACCTAATAGGTTATGCTGCATCTTCATTAATACTGGTACCACTAACAGACAGGCTCCCTACAGAGAAGTTAATGATATTTGGTATAATCACCACGATTGTCAGTAATCTTCTTTTTGCTCTTTTTGCCGACGGTATGTGGTCTGCTTCTGGTCTGCGATTTTTAATGGGTATTGGAAACGTGGCAACATATATACCAGGGATCCGACTAGTTTCATCGCGTTTTACTGGAGAACACAGAGGTAAGGCCATTGGCCTATTCGTTGGCGCTGCATACGCAGGAACTACGTTGTCATACATATTCATGGGTATGATTCTAGGTCATACAGACTCTTGGAAAACAGCCTATTTAATAGTTTCTCTGATCAGCTCTCTTTCTATATTTCTGTCATGGGTCCTTATCTATTCTCCCCCTTCTAAACATCTTAATGGGAAATCGACTATGCGAATGTCTGGATATTTAGACTTGAGTACTTTACTAGATAAGTCTCTCGCTCTCGCAATTCTGTCTTACGCTCTTCATACTGCCGAATTATATCTAGCTAGAATGTGGCTCCCCCTTCTGTTAGCTGCAGTATTTGTTCAACAAGGACTCTCTACTTTAGATGCTACATCAACAGCAGCTGCAACTTCAGGCATAATCTTTATGATGGGTATAATAGGAGTTCTCTTGGGAGGAGTCCTATCTGATTACATAGGGAGAACCATAGCTGCAGCTTCAATATTCACAGTTAGTGGTATATGTTCATTTATTCTTGGTTGGATTATTCATGCTCCTATAGATTTAATCATCGTCATAGGGTTCATATATGGATTCATGACCGCAGCAGATTCGGCGATTCATTCAACAGCCATAGTCGAACTATCTCCACATGATAAAATAGGTTCAAGTCAGGCCCTCCAATCATTTATAGGATTTACAATAGGCTCCATAGCGCCCATATTTGCGGGTTACTTATTGGATATTTCTAACGAATTTTGGGAATGGGGACTAACTTTTAGTTTTAACGGTGTATTAGCAATTATAGGTGTTTCTCTACTGCTCTGGCTTCGTCATACACCAAAGGCCAAAAAGATGGCCAATGGTAAACGCTAGATCGCTATCATGGCACTTGTTGGAATTTTAATAACCGTGCTAGAATGAAGTCGATTACACACACAAAAATACTCATGCTAACTAAATATATGGCGAGAGGTCGAGAGATATGCCACTTCCCCCAAGATTAAAATTCGGAATATTTATGGCCCCCTTCCACTGGAAAGGAGAAAATCCTACTCTATCTCTGGAAAGAGATTTAGAAACATTAGAGTGGCTAGACCATCTAGGATATGACGAAGCTTGGATTGGTGAGCACCACAGTGCAGGCTGGGAGATAATCGCGTCTCCAGAACTGTTCATGGCAACTGCTGCTGAACGCACTAAAAACATCAAGTTGGGAACTGGCGTCGTCAGTCTACCCTATCACCATCCTCTGATGGAGGCGAATCGTATGGTTCTATTGGCACTCCTAACCCGAGGCAGTGTAATGCTTGGAGTTGGACCAGGAGCACTGGTAACCGATGCCTATATGCTGGGAATAGACCCGATAACCCAGAGACGCCGTATGGATGAGTCTATGGGAATAATATTAAGACTGCTGAATGAAACAGATCCCATAACATATAAGGGGGAATGGTTTACGCTAAACGAAGCCAGACTACACCTTAGGCCATATACGCAACCTCATTTCCCAATAGCCGTAGCTGCCGCTCAATCCCCATCCGGAATGGTTCTGGCTGGAAAATATGGATTGGGAGTCCTTTCTGTGAGTATAGTACGCGGTGGCAGTATTGCACCAAACCTTGAGGAATTCTGGAAAGTTGCTGAAAAAACCGCTGAAGAATACAACAACACTGTCAGTAGAGACAACTGGAGAGTCGTCCTTCACGTTTTCATTGCAGAAACAAAGAAAGAAGCCATAGAACAAGCGAGAGTTGCCGCGGGACGATATCAACGTGAGTATTTCGAAGAAACGTTGGGTCATGATTCTGTCATTGACGGTCCTTCTGATATGATAATTGACGCTATGGTGAAAAATGGGGCATGGTGTGTCGGCACACCGGACGATTTGATTGCTAAGATCAAACAACTTGACCAAGAGAGTGGCGGTTTTGGGGGCTTCTTAATACAAGCGACAGAGTGGGGTACAAGAGAGCAAGTAATGCACAGCTATGAGCTAATTGCACGCTACGTAATTCCCCATTTCCAGGGCTCTCTGGTAAATATGGATGCGTCTCAAATTTGGTCCTCAAATGTTAAAGATCACCTTAACTCTTTGAGGATAAGTGCCCTCGAAAGAGCACGACAGGATTATGATAAAACGTCTAAATAGATGTTTCAAAGTTTGAACGGGATTGATAACTCACCGCAAATATCCATAAACCAATCCACTACTTCTGGGTGCAGAGGAATGCCTTGAAGCCTACGTTCAGCTTCCGTTTCCGATTCTGATAAGCCTGCGTATAACACCCTATCGTGCCCTTCAGATGGTTTTGAATTCTTTAACATGCTGAGCCATTCGTCCATTGTGCGTTTGAATTCCTTCGTATCCATAAAGGCCTCCACGCTATATGCCGCGACGACATGACCAAAATTAGGTCTCCCAGGATTTGCGCCGTAGCCTCCACCTGAAAGTATTCCCCCTAAAATATCCACCACGGCCATAAGACCATAGCCTTTATGAGATCCTAATTCCCTTGTACTCCCTACCGGCAAAAGTCTACGTGATAATCTTTTGTCTTGTCCTGATTCTGTAGGAGCAGTTTCTTTCATGATCGGATTACCACATTCATCAGCAACCCACCCCGGTAATAAATTAGTCCCTAGTCTAGTCGCCAGTCCAATTTTATTGCCCGCTATAGAACTCATGGCAGCATCAAAAACGAAAGGAGGTTCTTTATCGGATGGGGCAGCAAATGCTATAGGATTAGTTCCCAACAAAGGTTCGGCTCCAAAAGTAGGCAAGACACTAGGAGGGCATGAAGTCATGCACATTCCAATCATATCGTGCTTTAATGCCATCATAGCGTGAAATGACGCCATACCTAGATGTCTTGCATTCTTAATGGTGACCATCCCTATACCCACATTTTTCGCTTTTTGAATCGCTATCTCCATGGCTTTGGGAACTATAATAATCCCATGCCCAGCGTCGGAATCTATATTTGCTGTAGAAGGCGTTTCACGGAGCACTTTCCATCTTGGAGTAGGGTTTATTTCTCCGCCATTATAATTAGAAACGTAGGTACGGAGCATATTTGAAACACCATGAGTATCAACTCCACGTAAATCAGCTGTAACCAAGACATTTGCTGCCAGGCGACTATCCTCTGAAGAAACGCCCATCTTTTCGAATATTTCCGTAACTGTCTCCATTAATATTGTCGAGTCTACTCGTACAGCTTCGTCCGTCTCTACTTTAAATCGCTCCAACAATGTGAAACCTCCATGTCTATATAAGGATTAGACTAAATATTCCCTTTCTTAATTTTTCGTTAGTTCCTCATTGTATTCTCGCACGTACTAAGACGCAACAATAATCCTGAGTAGTGTATCTATGTTAAAGTTTTCCTTATAGTTAGCATAGCCATAAATATTTTTATCGTGTTGACTAAGTTAATTATTCGTGTATACTAATATAAAGGCAAATGGCAGCAACAGTACCAGCATTAGTCTCTACTTACATTAGGCTTTTGCATAGCATAGCCGGCTTAGGCAAGATTTCGAATTTGATCCAAACGTTTATTCCAGAGGATATAAGAGGATATAAATGAAGATAATAGGCTACTTGTTATTCATATTAATACTGATGTCGGTTATATCCTGTACCAAAGATTCAAGTTCTCAGTCATCTGAATTAGTTATTTATTCGGGACGTAGTGAATCTTTAGTGGGGCCTATAATTGATCAATTTGAAGTCGCCACCGGCATTAACGTCAATGTTAAATATGGAAGCAATTCTGAAATTGCAGCTCTTTTAATGGAGGAAGGGGATAAATCTGCATCAGATATTTTTCTCTCTAAAGATGTAGGAGGGTTGGAAATTATAGAGGATATGCTGGTCACATTGTCACCAGAGATAATATCTAAAGTTCCGAAATGGGCAAGTTCCACAGAAAGTAAATGGGTAGGCCTATCGGGGAGAGCTAGAGTATTGGTATACAACGTGGATGATGTGTCAGAAGACGAACTGCCAAATTCCCTAGAGGAGTTAACAAATCCTGTTTGGAAGGGCCGAATTGGTTGGGCGCCGGGAAATGCATCTTTCCAAACAATGATTACTGCCATGCGAACAATGTGGGGCGAAGAGAAAACCGCTGAATGGCTTAAAGAAATGAAGGACAATGATCCAAAAGAATACCCTAAGAACACTCCTCAAGTGGCTGCCGCTGCTAGAGGAGAAATAAGTATTGGACTCGTAAATCATTATTATCTTTTTAGATTCCTTAGTGAGGAAGGCGCATCATTCCCCGCAAGAAATCACTATTTAAATAGTGGAGATCCAGGTAGTCTTGTTATGGTGTCTGGAGCTGGCATTCTCAAAACCTCGAAAAATATAAGCGAAGCAGAAACATTTATAAGATTCATGCTTTCAAATCTTTCTCAACAATATTTCGCCGGTGAGACATTCGAATATCCACTTGTTGCCGGGGTGAAAACTCATGATGTTTTGAAACCTCTGGATGAAATAGGGAATTCTGGTATAGACAATACTTATCTGTCTGATTTGAAAGGCACGCAAAGACTACTAAGAGAATTAAGCATTTTACAATAGAGTAAGGAACTACGGAGAGTATCATTAACTGAGTCTTAAATGACATATAGAACATTACCTGGAAAAATAATGGGAGGCACTTCACTTCCACCTCTGATAGTCCTCTATCCCGCAATTATATTATGCATTGCGATGCTATTACCTGTCGTTTATCTGGTTATTAGGGGTTTAGGTTCTGGAGAAGAAGCCTGGGATCTATTATTCAGATTACAGACCGTGCGTACCATTTTATCGACGTTAACACTCGTCTTAACAGTGACTTTATCTTCCTTAATTATCGCTGTTCCACTAGCCTGGCTACTTAGTCAATCCGACCTTCCTTTTAAACGCGTTTGGACCGTGTTTATATGCTTACCTCTTGTAATCCCTAGTTTTATAGGAGCCTTTTTAATCACGTCTGCTTTAGGACCTAAAGGCATTTTATATCAGCTCATATCGGCTCCTCTCAACATTGAAAGGTTGCCTGATATTTATGGGTTGCCCGGTGCAACACTAGCACTCACATTACTAAGTTATCCATATATATTCCTAACAGTCCGATCTTCGCTAATAGATCTAAATCCATCACTAGGCGAATCCTCCCGAACGCTGGGCCATGGAACCATTTCGACTTTCTTCAAAGTTATATTGCCATATTTAAGGCCTTCTATAACTTCCGGTAGCTTACTTGTAGGCTTGTATACACTAAGCGACTTCGGTGCGGTTTCGGTCATGAGGTATCCCACCTTCACCTGGGTGATATATCAGCAATATCAATCTGCATTTAACCAATCGTTGGCAGCCATATTTTCCCTGATTCTCGTTAGCATTGCTGTAGTTTTATTGGTCACGGAGAGGCTAAATCGCGGTAGATCGAGATACTATCAGAGTACCGGAGTCCCGAGAATTCATGCCGCGTCAAGTTTAGGAATATGGAAAATACCAGCCCTTGTGTTCGTGGTAACGATTATTATGCTAGCATTAATACTGCCGGTAGGGGTACTATCTTATTGGGTAGTGAGAGGAGTATCTGAGGGAGAACCACTGCTACTCTTGTGGACTGCTACAATGAACTCTATATTTGTTTCCACATTATCCGCCTTCATAGCAGTAGCGTTTGCTTTACCGGTCGGAATTCTACTTGTACGCTATGCCAGTTTATTCAGTAAAGTATTAGAGATTCTATCGTTCGTCGGTTACGCATTACCCGGTATAGTAGTAGCATTAACTTTGGTGTTTTTTGCCATAGCTTATGTACTACCAATTTATCAGACTGTCTGGATTTTACTCTTTGCGTACATAGTACTAGCCTTTCCAGTCGCTCTCGGTCCTATACGGAGTTCGTTAATGCAATTAAGTCCAAACATAGAGGACGCAGCTCACTCATTAGGACGTAACACGTTAAAAACCATCTGGAGTGTAAGTGCACCATTAATGCGTTCAGGTTTATTAATGGGAATGGCACTCGTATTCCTTGTGACCATGAAAGAATTACCGGCCACTTTAATCCTGGGACCACTGGGTTTTAAGACATTAGCAACCTCAGTGTGGTCAGCATCCACGGAGGCATTTTTTGCGCAAGCTGCTGCGCCCGCACTAACATTAATCTTGGTTTCTTCCGTACCTATAGGATTCCTACTAATTTACGAACGGAAATTCAGCATATGAAAAAGAGCATTATAAAGTGTCGTCAATTGACTAAATCATACGCAAACATTCCCGCCCTGCGAGATATCTCTTTCACACTCTGTTCAAACGAAATTTTATCCATTTTGGGACCAAGTGGTTGCGGTAAAACCACTCTACTTAGACTAATTGCTGGGTTTGAGAAACCTGATAGTGGTGAAATATTCATAGGTGATTACATCGCTTCAAGTGAATCAATACAGATACCCACTAACAAGCGAAACATAGGAGTAGTATTTCAAGAATATGCTCTTTTCCCACACATGACAGTGTCGGAGAATATATCATTTGGCCTGAACAGTCTTGATAAAGCCAGTAGATCTGCGAGATTGAACGAGACAATTGAATTGGTGAAACTTAAAGGATTGGAATACAGATATCCCCACGAATTATCTGGAGGACAGCAACAACGCTTAGCTCTAGCTCGCACTTTAGCTACTAGGCCTGTTGCTATCTTACTCGATGAACCTTTCAGCAATCTTGATAGTGTAATGCGGAGAGAGATGCGTCAGGAAATGAAGTCTATACTTCGCGAAAATAACATAGCAACCATATTCGTGACTCACGACAGAATTGAGGCATTTGCAACATCGGATAAAATCGCAATAATGGATAGAGGGAAATTTCAGCAAGTTGGCACGCCCGAATCTATCTATTATTCACCATCCAACAAATTTGTGGCTGAAATGAGTCGCACATGTGACTTCATCCAAGGGACATACCAGAATGGCACGGCTTACACAGATATTGGCAATCTCCCATGTTCTTTATCTAGTGAAAGATTTGTGGAAAGGCAAACTGTACTAGTATTGATACATCCAGATGACTTTCGTGTCTTGCCAGATCCCAATGGCAAATCCACCATTCATTCACGGGAGTTTAGGGGAGATGAAACTATGCTTATGGTTAACACTCCTAAAGGAAATTCCATCCGCTGCCGACATAGGTCATATTCGGCAATTACTCCAGGCACAAGAGTGTCACTGATCTCAACAAAGGGCACACCGTTCATAGCTTTCTTACCAAATGTTTGATCGATATGGCAACATAACTAACTTATTCATCATCCGGATGTCAAAATTTGCCCCGGTTGTTTCAAAGTCAGTATAAGAGGTATAGAGAATAGAACTGTCACCGACATTAATATAAACGGGTCCTGATAATTACCTCTCATATCAAACATCAGACCTACTAACACCGGACCTATAACACCAAATATTGTGCTAACAGTCATCAGGGTTCCCATAATCGAGCCATAGTGTCTCCTTCCAAAGTAATCCGCTATCAAAGCAAATCTGATAGGTATAGAGGCACCGAACCCAAATCCCCAAATAACGATAAATCCTGCTAAATGCAAAAAGGTGCTACTAAAGGCAAAAATTAATGTTCCAATAAACTGACATGTGAATGCTATAGCTATTAACCATCTTTTATCTAGATAGTCACCCAGTATGCCTGTGCTTAACCTACCAATTAAGCTGAAAATAGAAACCCCCAGAATTACGAAACCGGCGATTTCTCTAGTGAATCCAAAACTACTTATTGCCGGTATATGATGAATCGACGCTGACATCAATAACTGTGAAATGCCCATGGACAATGACAGCTGCCAGAATGCGCGTGTTTTTAACGCTTGTTTTATAGTGTAGTTTATTTCCTCATAAATATAGTGTGAGGTACTTACCTTTGACGTGGTACGAGAAGTTCTATTTACTCCTTGGCTCTCATTACTGTAATCTTGTTCAACTAACCGCCCATCTGGAGCATATCCATAGTCTTCCGGCCGACTTCTCATTACTAGGGCAACCGGAATACCTACCACCCAATATCCCACACCCACAATAATTAGAGCCGTTCTCCAATCACTTATAGTTATTAGCCATACTACAGCAGGCACAAGAATACCACCAAGAGCAGAGCCTGCAAATGTAAATGCGAGAGCACGTCCTCTCAGTTGAACGAACCAATTTGTTACAGTCGTTGTAACCACTAAAAACGTACCGAAGGAAAGTCCAACAGTTATTAGGGCAAAAGCGGCATAGAATTGCCACAGTGATTGAACTTGACTCAGGAGGATAAAGCCTATACCGGTGACCAGAGTTCCTCCTAGCATTACTCTCCTTGGGCCAAATTTATCGATGAAAAACCCAACGAATGGAGCTATCATTCCCGATTCAGTACGTTGCAGAGACTGGGAACCAGATGTAACCGCATGACTCCATCCAAATTGCTCTACAATCGGGTCAAAAAAAGCACCGAATCCATTCCAAAAAGTACCGGAAGTGTATCCCTGACTGATGGAACCTGACAAAACTATCCACCAGCCATAATATACTGGGCGTCCATCCCTCGTTTTGGTAATCGAACGAAATTTTGGCAATGCTTCTCCAGAAGGGTATCTATTATCAGAGAGGAAAATGCGCAATGATCAGTTACCTGATTTTACACTTGGCGGATAGCGTTGTATATAAAAATCCAGCTAATCTTAAACACTAATTATTAGTTTCCACTTCATTATTGAGTTTTAAAGATGAGGAATCCCTAGGAAATAATTACTCGATTGTTGTCAAATGTAGTAAACTATAAACCGGAGAATAAAATGCCGACATTTCCCCACCTAGTAAGTACAACACAATTAAATAGATCATGGATAGAATCTGAACTTTTCCCTCTAAGTGATAAAATAAGAACAGATGAAATTCAAATGTCATTACCTAATAAATCATCTCTGTATTGCTTATTCTACGAACCTAGTTTCTTAACTAGAACTTCATTTGAACGTGCGATCGAACTCTTGGGAGGGCGGTCTTATCATACAGAAGACGCATCTCAATTCTTTCCAATAAAGACACCCAATTACATCGATGATATTATAAAAATATTAGCAAGTTTACATATTAATCTCGTAGTAATAAGAAGCAGCCAAGAAGGTATTCTAGACAGAGCCAGTGCAACTAATGCGCTTCCTGTAATAAATGGCGGTAGCTCTACTGATCATCCAACTCAAGCTTTAGCTGACCTTTACACCATCAAACGGGAAATGGGTAAAATAGATAATAATCATATTGCTATAGTTGGACGAATGGAGCATCGAAATGTATACGCACTCCTAAAAGGATTGTCCTTATTTGAGCAAATAAAAGTAACCTTAGTACCATTTAGTGGTCAATTAAATCCAGAGTTAATAGCATACTGTCAAGGTCAAGGCATGGATATTTCTACGTCAAAATCCATTGAAGACGTCAGAATTGCAGACGTTATCTATCTTAACGCCCCACGCACAATATCCCACGCACAAATCCTTAAATCTCGTCAATTATTCGACCTGAAAATTGATGACTCATTCTTATCCACACTTAAACCAGGTTCGATAATAATGGACCCCATGCAAAGAAGTGGCGATTTCGATATTAACAGTGAAAGTAATCGGTTAGCTTTTTACAGACAAGCAGAGAACGCATTATTTGTCCGTATGGCTGTTCTACACGATATCATGTGAATAATAATCAAGCTAAGTCCACGTTCTCAATTTGCGTTTTAGTTCAAATTTTGTAATCGGATAATATTCTCCCTAAAAACGGGGCCACGCTAGGACCTAAAGTCTTTATTAAACCGAAAAATTCCTGCTGCTTTAAGGCTTTTAGTATTATTCTACTATGCCAATCGAAAGAGAAATCATTTGAGTTTATTAATTCATTGAAAAACTTTGATGAAAGAATTTCTTTAAGTAATTGTTCGATTTGACCGTCCGACAAATGCTCATAAAGTGTTCTTGTGTGGTATCCTAGCCTTAATTCTTTGCCAAACGCCGATCTCCATTTACTTTCATAGAGGCTTAAAAATCGTGCTGAATATTCCTCTTTCGCCAACGCGTCAGAGGTCACTTCAGATGCTAATTCACCAGCTACCAAAGAATAATATATGCCTCCTCCTGTAGTAGGTTTTACTTGACCAGCTGCATCGCCAACAACCAAGACTCTGTCAGTAAAGGTCCTTTCTACTGGTCTAATCGGAATCCCCCATTGTTTAGGTCCAGACAAAATTCGCCTAATGGGGATTTTCTTCTTTAAACCTAGTATAGAAGAGCTCAATTGGAAATTTTTGCTTCGACGGGAAACCATACCAACTAAAGATCGAGAGTCAGTTAATGGCACTACCCAAGAGAATGATCCACGTCCTAACTGTGACCCAGTATATACTTCTGTTTCTTCTAGGTTAGTAGAAAGGACTTCCATTTGAACGCCTACCAAGTAATCATCATGTCTTTTACGCGAAAGACCAACCATAGAAAGCAAAGGAGATCCAAATCCACTTGCAATAATCAGAATCTTTGCACCAATGGAATGCCTATTTCCACTCCTTCCACGTGTTTCAACAAGAACACGCTCTTTGGACACCTCTATATTGGTAACACGTTTCTCTAATTCATAATCAGCCCCAAAACTTTGAGCCGAATCAGCAAATGACTTAATATACTCCGAACGATTAAGAATCAGAGCCTGGGAATCCATTCTACTAATTCCATACCTGATACCACCCGGTGATACTATCACAGCGGAGGCAGCCTCCCGATACACATGGTGCATCTCTGGTGGATATTTCTTAGCGCATTCTATACCTATAATACCTGTACAAAGCTTATCTCCGATATTCTTACGATAGTCAACAACGGCCACCTTATAGCCTTGGCTAGCTAGTCTAGAAGCAGCCATATTACCACCCGGCCCAGCTCCTATTATCAACACATCATACAATAGTCACGTTTCCTACGAAGATTTGAACCGACATATTGAAAATCAGACAGTTATGTGCTCAACATCTACTGAAAATCCTTGAAACATAATATGGGAATATTCCCGGTTTATAGCAAATTGTTTCAAGTATTACATGATATAATTAATTACCTTTCAATACAAAGGTAATAACCAAAATAACCAAGCACGAATTTAATTATCCTAAAGTAAGTAAGGTAGGTGTTACATTTTGAAAAGTTATGTAGGATCTTTTCTGACTCCTATCAAGAACATAATCCATCTCCCTCATTTTTCTTCTTTAAAGATTAAGGATTATAGATACACTTGGGCGGCAAACATGTTTTCTGGAGCAGGAATGTGGACCTTTATTGTAGCTGTTTCTTGGTTCGTGCTAGAACATTCGAATCTATCCGGTTGGGTAGGGATCATTACTTTCGCCTCTATGATACCTTTCTTGATAATCTCTCCAATTGGTGGCTTACTTGCTGACCGAATGGATAGAAAGAACCTTTCATTAATCACATTAATAGCTGGCGCTATAACTACAGCTGCTCTTGCCACTCTTTCAATCATTGGAATTATAGAGCTGTGGCATGTTGCAATTATCACTTTTGTGGCAGGAACATTTAGGGCGACTCAAGAACCAGCTATTCAGGCCCTAATCCCGAATCAGGTGCCCAGAGAAATTTTACTAAATGCTATAACTTTAAATGCGTCCACTAGACACGGCGCACGTTTCTTCGGGCTCTTAGTAGCCGCACCACTTATGGCAACCGATTATGTCGGTATAAAAGGAGTTCTCGTACTAAGCTCGCTCTTTTATGTGGCTGGCACAATTCTAATGCTTAAAGTTAGAACAGCCTCCATCGGAGATCGGAAAGTTAAACAGAGAGCTTTATCAGGAATATTAGATGGATTTGCTTACATTTACACTAACAAAATAATCGCACTTTTTATCATTCTAGTCGCATTTCATTGTGCATTGGTAATGTCATTTGAATCTATACTCCCTGTACTTACCAAAGAAACGTTACATGCAAAAGATGGGTCGTATTTAGGCTATATGGTAATGGGATTCGGAGCCGGTGCATTAGTTTCAACATTCTTAATGGCTGGTGTGAAAGATGAGAAAGCCAAAGGGCAATTATTGTTTTGGACTGGACTTCTCAGCGGAATTACACCCATTGCCCTATCATTTTCAGTAAATATCAGTATGGCTATACTAGCCTCCATAGCAATGGGGTCATCCCAAGCTATGTTTATGGCATTAACGAATACTTACGTGCAGATGTTAGCCCCAGACCAATTACGAGGTAGAATATCTAGTCTTTATATACTCCATGCCGGGGGTATAATGGCTTTCGCCAACCTTGGATACGGGTTCATGGCAGATCAAATATCGGCCCCTCCTATCCTACTCGTGACAGGCTTGCTTTTCATTGTCTTTTTGGCCGGTCTTAGTGCCAGTCAACCCCAACTTAGAAAGATATATGGGACCGGTCAAACTGTTCCCGTGTAAACATGTCCCAGTAAATGTCCAATTACCAGCTAGTATCACCTTAATCCTAACCATAAGAGATATTAATGAAAATTAGAAAGGCGATCATTCCAGCAGCCGGGTTTGGAACCAGATTCCTACCAGCTACAAAATCAATTCCTAAAGCACTACTTCCGGTATTAGAACGACCTGCAATCCATTTCACAGCAAGTGAAGCCGCTAAATCAGGCATCGATCATATTACGATCGTGACTTCGCCCGAGGAGAAATTAGTTTGGGAATATTTCCAACAAAACAAATCGCTAGAAAGGGAACTCCATAATCGTAATCAGAACAAATTGTTAAAAGAAATTACTGACATATCTAATATCGCGGACATTAGCTACATTACACAAGAGCAGAGAATGGGTCTCGGTCATGCCATATTTATGTGTAGACACTCCATCGGGAAGGATCCCTTTGCTGTTCTATTGCCGGACGATCTCATATTTGACGATCGCCCAACTATCGGTCAAATGATAGATGTATTTAATAAATACTCTGGAAACATCATCGCAATTAAGTCTGTATCTGATGAGATGATTCCCAATCTGGGAATCATCTCATCTACTTCAATAAACGATCGAATATGGGAAATATCGGATATGGTTGAAAAACCGACACTAGAGGATGCTCCATCCAATCAAGCGATTATAGGCAGATATATCCTAACACCAGACATATTGGCCCTTATAGAGACCATTGCGCCTGGTGCCAACGGAGAAATCCAGTTAACGGACGCACTGAAAAAAGCTATTGATCATGAAAAAACTTACGGCTTTCTTTTCTCTGGCACACACTTTGATCTAGGCAACCCTTATGGACTACTAAAGGCATCAATTTACAGAGCATTGACACTCGGGGAAAATAGTGAATATATCAAGAAGTCATTACGTGAAATGATTAATTAGAAGATCATTATAATTCGATACACCAGCGCATAGGATAATATATCACGTGATAATCCGGCTCTAGTGTAGATGATTTCGGTTTTACACACAGTGTTGTTCTTTCTCGAGTACTTTACCCGCCTGTCAGATCACTAAGCATGTGATTCGTACGAGCCAAGAGACTTTTCATCTCGAAACTATTGGACTACCTTCATACTTTCGTTCAATAATTCTATAAGATCAACAGCCTTCTTTTTCTCTTTCAGCCCCTTTGCTTCTATTCCTTCCTCGAACATTTGCAAACAGAACGGACATGATACCGCAACTGTAGTTGCATTTGTTTCTAGAAACTGACTCGTTCTCAAATGATTGACCTTTTCACCACGTTTATTATCCATCCACATCTGACCACCTCCCGCACCACAACAAAATCCGTTTTCACGACAACGTGACATCTCAATCAACTCTACCCCCGGTATTTGATTGGCCACTTCTCTTGGCTCATCGAACACCCCGTTATGACGCCCAAGATAACAAGAATCATGATAAGTGAGACTGGTATCTAAACTAGCAACAAATTTTATCTTCTTTTGATCAATGAGTTCATTAACGAATTGGCTATAATGTAACACTTCATAATTACCGCCCAAATAGGGATATTCATTTTTTATTGTATTGAAGCAATGAGGACACATGGTTAATATACGCTTTACGCCATATCTCTCAAGGACCTCTATGTTACGGCTTGCTAACGTCTGAAACAGGTATTCGTTACCCATTCTTTTGGCAGGATCACCGGTACAGGTTTCCTCATGACCTAAGATCGCGAAATCAATCTCTGCCCGTTGCAGAACTGCAGCCATTGAACGGGCTATGTTTTGACTTCTTTTTTCCAAGGCAGCCGTACAGCCTACCCACAGTAATATCTCTGTATCTGGAAAATCGGATAATAGTTTAATATCCATTCCTTCAGTCCAGTCGGTTCGAGTATAGGTGGTACCTTTCCAAGGATGTCCACGCTGCTCTAAATTGGTTAGAGCGGTCATAGCTGTATCAGGCATACTAGCTTGTTCCATCACTAAATTACGACGCATATCCACAATAGAGTTTATATGCTCAACACCTACTGGACATGCCTCTACACATGCACCGCATGTTAAACAATCCCATAAGGCTTCTTCTTGAATAAATTCCTCTGTTATAGGGGGAACACTAGATTGACCTTCGACATTGTTCAGAATAACTGGACCGTTTTCTATCAAATACCCTTTCATATTTTGTACTATATGCATCGGCGAAAGAATTTTACCGCTAATATTGGCTGGGCATACATCTGTACAGCGTCCACAAACTGCGCAAGAGTACCCATCCAGTAATTCTTTCCAAGTAAAATCTTTTACCGACGCAGCTCCAAAACTTTCCATTTCCATCAAATCTTCTGGAGTATCAAGAGTGCCACTACTCTCGAAAGATCTGAAATAGAAACTTAGTGGAGAAGCTATAATATGCATATGCTTAGAGATGGGTATATACAAGGAAAAGAGCAAGATCAATCCCAAATGTAACCACCAGAAAGTAGCATGCAAAATGAGGGCGACTTCTTTTGTGATATCGTAACGTCCCATCAACTCTGCGATCATATGTCCAATAGGAGCATCACTATGGGGTCCGGCACCTCCGCCTACTATATAGAAGGCTTCTGTCATCAAGGTAAGAACCATCAACAGCCCAATTAATACAAGGATTATTGCCGCCTCTTTTTTTTGGGTCAGATCAAACACTAATCTACTGGGTTTTAGCAACCATCTACGAACCGCCGCCCACACCAGAACCAATAACAGGGTAACCGCCAGCAAATCTAAATAGAAAACAAAAATTCTTAACCCAAGACCACCTAATAACCATAACGAAAACCCATCCCAGATAGAGTCAGCATAAATGAACAAAATATAACTGACCAGATAAGAAAGAAATCCCCAGAATATCAAAAAATGGGCTATCCCTGATAAGTCTGTTCGTAAAGAAACTCTTTTTAATACTTTTTTTTGACCTAAGGTATCGGGTAGTGCACCGAAAAGTCTGACCACAGGTCTATCGAAACGATCCATACGCCTACCAATCAGAATTAATCTGAAGACTCGTCTATAGACGATGATTCCAGCCATAAAGAAAATCGACAATGACAAAAAGTAAACGGCGACCCAGGTCGGAATTAGTCCTATAAACTCATTAGGTGGAACCACTTTTTATTCTCCTATACTGCCTTGATATTAGCGCTGACAACATACTCAATTCGTCAGGACCTAAAGTTGCTCGTTAGTCTATTATGCTACCTAAACGATCCTAATATTATTAATACTGTCGCTAACCAAAGACCCACGCAGATGAGTAATGGTCTGTCAGAAAGAATGATGTCTTCTGGATTTTCCCCGATACCTTTCTTGTCGGCTAATAGCAAATACCTGAACAATCCATACACGACAAACGGAACAGTGAACATCATATATTGATTCTCTGGTAGATTTGACGAAGTAAACGAATAAAGAGTATATGCCATAACAAGGACAGCCACGGTAACAGAAATGAGGATATCAAGAAATCTCAGGGTATAATCTTCTAAGACATCTCTCTGATCTGATGCGCGATCACCCGCTAATAATAGCTCACTTCTCCGTTTGACCAATGCTAGGAATAAGGCAGCAAGCCCCGTACAAATATATAACCAAGGGGATATTGGAACTGACAGCACCACAGCACCAGCTACAGCCCGCAGTACAAACCCAAAACTGATACAGAACACGTCCACTAGTATCATTTTCTTTAAAAAGACGGTATAGCACAACATTGTTAAAGCATAAATACACGAAGTCACTCCAAACGCAAGGTCTATCCAAAAAGACAGTAGCAATGAAACTGCTAGCATTATTAGAGCACTAACTAAAGCTAATTTGACGGATAATTTTGAGGAGGCGAGAGGTCTAAATCTTTTTTCAGGATGATTACGATCTCGTTTTAGATCAAATACGTCGTTGAATATATATATGGAGCTGGTGAGGATGCTAAAAGTTATAAATGCCAGAGTTGACCGAGATAAGAATGATCTAGTCTCTGAGAAATTATTTATATCCCATGCTTCATTGATGGTGAAAAACAATGCCAAATATATGACCAAATTCTTGATCGATTGCTTTGGTCTGGACGCTAAAACTAGACATCTTACTTTTTCAAAGAAGCTAAACAACATACCACTATGCTCAACGACATCATATGATGATCATAAAGATTCGAAGACTTTCAGTCAATGCACTAAGAATAAGGGATTATTATGACATTAACGATCGTCTTTTATAGGCTGACGCAAATTGCGAAATACATGACAAATAATAGTACATTACTGCCCAGTCAATGAGTTAAGAATTTGACATTAGAATTCAATTACTCTAACATATATTTTTAGCACTCAGCTAATCAAAGTGCTAAAAATATATGTATCTAGTCTAATAAAATTAAGGAGGTAACGCACAGTGGCTACAAAGGCAAAAGTCACATTCCAACCTCTGGGAAACCGGATCGTTATAGAACCGTCAGAGGGTGAGGAACAGATGACCGCAGGTGGTATTTATATACCAGACACAGCAAAAGAGAAACCACAAGAAGGTAAAATCGTTGCGGCTGGGCCTGGACGTCTAACCGATGACGGCAATCGTGTACCCATGGAGTTATCTGTAGGTGACACCGTTGTTTACTCGAAATACGCTGGTACGGAGTACAAAGTCGGCGACATTGAGTACTTGGTATTACGTGAAGACGACGTACTTTTCAAAAAATAGATAAACTCGATAAAATTAGTTATGCCAAGGAGGAAATAAATGGCTAAGCAGCTGACCTTCAGCGAAGAAGCCAGATCCGCAATGAAACGCGGTATCGATATGATGGCTGACACAGTTGGAGTTACATTAGGACCCAAGGGACGTAACGTGGTGTTGGATAAGAAATTTGGTCCACCTCAGGTTTGCAGTGACGGCGTTACGATTGCCAAAGAAATTGAATTAGAAGATCCATTTGAAAACATGGGAGCTCAGCTTCTCAAAGAAGCAGCCAGTAAGACCAATGATGTCGCTGGGGATGGTACAACAACCGCTACCGTATTGGCGCAGGCTATCGTACACGAAGGGTTTAAAAACATAGCAGCGGGTGCCAATCCTATGGCACTAAAACGCGGCATAGAGAAAGGTGTGAGTTCCATACGAGGTTCTATTCAAGAAATGTCCACATTGGTGGAAGGGAGAACCCAAATAGCCCAAGTGGCCGCTCTATCAGCTCACGATGACGAAATGGGTAACTTAATCGCTGATGTAATGGAAAAAGTGGGTAAGGATGGAGTTATAACCGTTGAGGAGTCCAAAGGACTGAGCTTCGAACAAGAATTTGTGGAGGGCATGCAAATAGATAGGGGTTACATCTCACCTTACCTGATTTCCGATCAAGACAGGATGGAGTCAGTAATTGAAGACCCCTACATACTTATAACAGACAAAAAGATATCAGCAGTGAATGAAGTGCTACCAGCTCTGGAGAAAATACTACAAGTTAGTAAAAATCTAGTGATTGTGTCAGAGGATTTAGAAGGCGAAGCGCTGGCTACCCTCGTCGTTAATAAGCTAAGAGGGACTCTTAGTGTATTAGCAGTGAAGGCTCCAGGATTCGGTGACCGTCGTAAAGCAATGCTGGAAGATATGGCTATACTCACTGGAGGTCAAGTGATTAGTGAAGAGGTTGGCCGAAAATTAGACTCCGTTGAAGTTGCAGATCTTGGTAGGGCTAGAAGAGTCGTAGCGACAAAAGAAGAGACTACTTTCGTAAGCGGCCATGGATCTGAAGATGCAATACAGGGTAGGATTAACCAGATAAAAGCTCAAATTGAAGATACTTCATCGGACTTCGATAGAGAGAAACTTCAGGAACGTATGGCAAAGTTATCTGGCGGTGTGGCCATCATTAAAGTTGGCGCGGCAACTGAGGTAGAGTTGAAAGAAAAGAAAAATAGAATTGAAGATGCTCTTTCAGCAACTAGAGCCGCAGTTGAAGAAGGGATCGTGCCTGGCGGAGGTCTCTCATTGATTCGCGCCCGAGAAGGTCTAGACGCACTAGATTTAGAAGGTGACGAAGCTACAGGAGTAAACATTCTGAAACGAGCCCTAGAAAAGCCATTAAAGCTCATATCAGAAAATACTGGAGTTCCAGGTGAAGTTATACTCACAGAATCACTCAAGGGCAAAGGTGATTTCGGTTACGACGCTGAAACCGGAGAGTTCACGAATCTTTTAGCTCGTGGAATAATGGATCCTGCTAAAGTTACTCGAGCGGCCGTAGAAAACGCTGCTAGTGTGGCGTCTATGGTACTAACGACAGAATCTTTAATAACAGACATTAAAGAGAAAGACGCACCTATGATGCCACCGACACCTCCGATGGACTACTAGGATAAGTTTTTTAGTTCAGCAAAAGAAAAACCACCACCTTCTAAAGGTGGTGGTTTTTCTTTTGCTGAACTAAAATGACCATAGACTTTTGCTCAGAAATAAATAGAGCTCCAATCGTTCCTTGACTATGAAATCTCGTGCCTCTCCAGACTATGAAAGAGTCGCCCTCTTGTATACAATGTCCCATATAACTTACGTCAATAAATGATGTATATACACGGCTTCAAACAATCTTCGTATAAGGCAAAATAGATATGTGGGGTAATTTGTGTTTACGCACCTTCACGTTCACACTGAATACAGCTTATTAGACGGCTTGAGCCGTCTCGAACCCATGGTTAGGCGTGCGAAAGAATTAGGAATGCACAGTTTGGCCATTACAGATCACGGAGGAATGTACGGTGCAATAGACTTCTATCGTATAGCTAAGCGATATGGTTTAAATCCCATTATTGGTTGCGAAATGTATGTAGCAAGAGGCTCTCGGCACGATAGAGGCAATGTTGAAAAATCTCCGTACCATCTTACGGTGTTATGTAAGGACTTCACTGGGTATAAAAACCTAGTGAAGATGGTAACGAAATCTCATCTAGAGGGTTTTTATTACAAACCTAGAATTGACAGGGAATTACTTCAGGAATTCCAAGAAGGGCTAATAGTCTTATCTGGGTGTCCCAGTGGCGAGATTTCAAAAAGAATTACTGAGGGCCGTCTAGACGGTGCCAAAGAGGCAGCCTTATGGTACAAAAACTTACTGGGTGAGCGCTATTTCTTGGAACTTATGAGTCATGGTGACGTACCAGAATTTAAACAAATAAACTCTGTATTAACGGACCTACATCAAGAGCTAAATATACCAGTTGTAGCAACTAATGACTTCCACTATGTCGATCAAAAAGATGCTTCGACACATGATGTTCTATTGTGCGTCCAAACTAATTCAAATATCCATGATAAAAACCGTATGAAATTTGAAGAAGACTCTTACTACCTTAAAACCCCACAAGAGATGAAAGACCTGTTCGCAGAGATACCGGAAGCTATTACGAATACAGAAGTAATAGCGAATATGTGTTCCTTGGAACTAGACTTTTCAGAACTACGCCTCCCTGAATTCAAGCCTCCTCCTGGAAAGACAGCTGACGAACACTTGTCTGATATTTGCTCAGGGAATCTTAGCGACAGATTAGGTGAGGTTACAGACGAAGACCATGAACGATTAAACTATGAATTGTCAGTTATTAAAGAAACTAAATTCGCTAATTATTTCTTGGTTGTGTGGGACATAGCACGCTTCGTAAGAGATCAAGATATCTTCTTTTCGGTGAGAGGTAGCGCAGCAGCTAGCCTCGTTCTCTACTGCCTACACGTCACAGATGTCAATCCTCTTAAATATAAACTGGTATTTGAACGTTTCCTAAATGTCGAGCGTAAAGAAATGCCTGACATAGATATGGATTTTCAAGACGACAGGCGAAGTGAAGTAATAGACTATGTGGTGAAAAAATACGGTTGGGATCACGTTGCACAGATTATTACATTCGGGACTATGGGAGCACGTGCCTCTCTGCGAGATGTTGGTAGAGCACTAGGAATGCCATACGACGATGTTGATAAGATAGCTCGACAGGTACCTTCTAAGCTTCATATAACTCTAGACGAAGCTATAGAAATGAGTACTGAAATAGGGAATTATTACAACGGAGATCAAACATATAAAACGCTTCTAGACACGGCACGAGGTCTAGAAGGACTTACACGTCACTCCAGTACACATGCGGCTGGAGTAGTTATATCGAAAGAGCCGCTTGATGAGGTAGTACCTTTACAGAAATCTACAAAAGGAACAGAAATGGGGGTCGCAATGACCCAATACGCTATGGATCCCCTAGCCAAGCTGGGTTTACTAAAGATGGATTTCCTAGGACTGGCAAACCTAACTATACTATCCAAAACACGAGATTTAATATCAAGAATTCACGGCATAGAAATAGTGTTAAGGGAAATCCCTCTGGACGACTCTGCGACTTTCAAACTTCTTTCTAAAGGCGAAACTGTGGGTGTATTTCAACTGGAAGGTTCAGGAATGACCCGCTACATAAAAGATCTGAAACCTAATTCACTAGGTGATGTGGCCGCGATGATAGCCCTATATAGGCCCGGACCAATGGAACATATTGGCACTTTTATTCAAGCAAAGCGCGGTGTTAAGAAACCACAATATCCACATGACGGTCTAAAAGAAATTCTTGAAGAAACCTACGGCGTCATAGTTTACCAAGATCAAGTACTACATATATTCCGGACTTTCGCAGGATACTCACTAGGGGAAGCCGATATAGTGCGCAAGGCGATGGGCAAGAAAATCCCAGAAATAATGTCAGAAGAAAGAGTGAACTTTATCGACGGTGCCACGCGCCAAGGCTACGATCAACAACTGGCTGAAGACTTGTTTGCCCTTATAGAGCCATTTGCTGGCTATGCATTCAATAAAGCTCACAGTGTAAGTTATGGACTCATCTCTTACTGGACTGCATTTTTAAAGGCTAATTATACTGTGGAATACATGGTGTCTTTACTTAATTCCTACGTAGGTAACACAGAAAAAATTAACGTCGCCATTGAGGAATGCCGTAGACTCAAGATACCGGTCTTACCGCCTGATATTAATAAAAGTGATATGGAATTTAATATTGAGCAGGACTCTAATAATCAGAAGACAATTAGATTTGGCATTTCTGCGATCAAG
Source organism: uncultured Dehalococcoidia bacterium (assembly GCA_964431885.1). Taxonomy (GTDB): domain Bacteria; phylum Chloroflexota; class Dehalococcoidia; order Lucifugimonadales; family CAUZEB01; genus CAUZEB01. The sequence goes on from CAYSLK010000124.1 coordinate 23,540, forward strand.
AACATTTCTGCAAACTCAGTTTCACTCATTTTGCGAGATAGGGACAGTGTCGGGAATTTTTCTTCTATTGAACAAATGTGTAAAGACGCAGAGATGGGTAGTATGAACCGGAAAACATTAGAAAGCTTGATTAAAGTTGGAGCCTTTGACGAATTTTATAACAGACGTGCATTACTTGAAATAATTGACCGAATTCTAAGCCTCGCGCAAAGTGAATCTGACTTAAGAAATACTGATCAATCTTCTATGTTTGAAATGTTGGGGGATTCTATAGAAGATAATTTAACCAAATTAGAATATCCCAGTCTTAAGACAACCAACAAAGAAAAAATTGAATGGGAAGAAGAACTACTTGGCGTGTCTTTATCGAACGCAAATTTAATAGAAAATTTGATCGAAGTTTCCAGCGCTGACAATCTAATTTACCGTAGTCAGATAGATCTCACTATGGGGGGTGAGACTATAAACTTAACTGGACAAGTTACTTCTACAATAAATCGTTATACCCGTGACCAGAGACCCTTCACCATTGCGTCTATGGGCTTGGTAGGTGGGTCTATTGATATATTTGTTTGGGATGAAATGCGAAACAAAACTGAAGGTCTGTGGGATAGGGGCAAATATCTATATGTATCTGGTAAAGTAAGAGCACGTGGTGACCAAATCAGTATCAGTTGCCTAGACGCAAGAGAGGTATTCATGAATGGAGAATCCCTAAACAGCCCTTTAGAATCCAATCATATCCATTCGCAAAATAACGATTACAAAATCATTGATTCACTCAAGACGGATACAGACATCAATAATTCGAAATCACCTCCCAAAAAAGAGTCTTCTGCAATTCTTAGTGACACCACAATAAGCCAAATTATAGAACCAGCCATTTCCAATCCTAAGGTGGCACCAAAACGTTTAAATTTACTTTTAAAGGAAAGCTCCGAACTGGAACAAGATAATTACCTAATGGAAGATGTGAAAAGATTATTACTAGAATATAGAGGCGATGACGAAGTTAATTTAGAGATAGTAACTAATGGGAGAATCGTAACTCTAGAATGGCCTTTGGTGCGAGTGACTGCATGCCCAGAGTTAGAAGAGAAACTTGAAGCCATACTAGGCTCTCATGGCCATGTCTCAACTCAAATGGTCATGTTTTAATTAGGTGACGATTCTAGAACCTAGGTACCACATTCTGAAACTAACTAAAAAGTAATCAATATTAGACATTAAACCGTCCAGAATGATCGTATTTTATGTAATCTAGTTATGCTCCAAACTGTTAAAGACCTGTATTCTATGCCTATTACTCTCCGTAACATACAGCGTACCGTCTTCACTTAATTTAACAGAGACTGGCGACCAAAAATATTTCTCGACGTGGGATGACTGTTCATATGGATCGTCCTTCCATTGATCTAAATCAGGTTCCAAATCGGACTTCGATCTCGCTTCCGCTTCTTCAAGGTTTATATTAAAAAAGTCTTCCGCCCATTTTGAATTAGTTGCCTCACCTCTTGAAAGAGTTATGAATCTGCCACACGCATCAAAAACTTGCAGTCGTTCGTTTCCCCAATCCGCAACGTAAATATTCCCATTAGAATCAACAGCTACGCTTGAGGGACGAGAAAAGTGAGATTCGCCGCGGCCAGACGAGCCTAAGGACATTTGGAATACTCCTTCAGCAGTAAATTTTTGAATACGGTCATTTCTCCAATCGGCAACATAAATATTCCCCTCAGAGTCTAATGTAATCCCCCAAGGCAAATTGAATTGCCCGTTATCAGTGCCCTGAATACCAAAGCTATTTAAGAGCTTACCATCCTTGGTAAATTTCACAACTCTATTGTTATAATGATCTACGACATAAAGATTATATTCATTATCAAATACCAACCCAGAAGGACCGTTTAAATGACCACCGCCAAGTCCATAGCTTCCCCAGTGTTTGACGTACGACCCTGAATCATCGTAAATGGTAATCCGATGATGATATTCATCTGCTACGTAGCAGTATCCATTATTGTCTATGGCAATTGAAGTTGGCCAAATTAATTGCCCATCTTCGTAACCGAAACTAGCAAATGTGCCAAAATATTCACTCTGATCGTTAAGAATTGTAACCCTAACAGACCTCTCAGATCCGTAGAACGAGCGGCTAAGTGTATACAATTTTCCATCATTCCCAATAGCAGTGTCAGATGGATAATAAAACCCTCTATCTTCCATAGTAGCCAAACCGAGAGTGAGACGGTATTTTAGAATCTGACTGGACTTAGTAGAAACCAAGATCATGCTCCTTAAACTACTAAAACGAAATCTTTGTTTAACAACAATCGTCTAATGAATGAATCTATATTTAAATATGGGATATCTGTGTTACAACTAGCTCCTTTGGAACTCCGGGGTAACCACGATCATTTGAAGAAGTTGAGACACCATAGAACTTCTCCCTCCGTTAGTTCGATGAACGGAATCACTTGCTGAAGCTAAACCTACTAAAGAAGAGCGCGTATCTTCTGAAATCGAAATGGAACCCAGTTCGTCCAGGCAACGGCTAACCAAAGCTTCGGGAGAATCTTTCTCATCAATGGCCTCCATTATCCTATCTATCATCGCCTTCGTACCCATTTTATTTAAGTCGCCAAACTGGGAAGAACTGAAATTGATTCTTTCAAACAACGTCCCCGTATCTATCCATTCCTGACCTTGATGCCACCCTTCCACAGAGGGTGGACTGGTGAGATATTGACCCATAAACGAGGTTTGGGCGTTCCGGTCACCAATTTCTCTCCTTGGCTTATCAAACTCCCCAGATATTCTTAGGACTCCGACGACGAGTTCAGCGGGACTCTTGATTTTTTCAAACCGAATATCTCTTGACTTAAAGAAATCTGAATTAAATAACACTCTAAGCATAGAACTTATGTCGTAGTTGCTATCGAAATACGCCTGGCTTAACAATTCTATGGCACTTGGGTCACGAGGCTGTTGATATGGCCACTGGGCAACCGGTGGCTCATCTGCAACAAAGAAATGATACAGATGCCTTGCTATGAAATGTGCTGTGGCTTCCTGTTCACAAATTATTCCTATTATATCCTCTCCATCAAAATATCCCTTATGGCCTAAGAATTCCTTTTCTTGGTCATCATGGTCGTCTTGTTTAAATTCAAAATGCCAGCCCAACCGTCCGTACGGCCAAATAGAATCTCTCATTGTGCGTAATTGATTATATTCAGTGTTAGCTATAGACCATCCTGTGAAGGCACGCGCACACTCTTTGATATCAGTCTCTGAATAGTTACCTACACCCATTGAGAAAAGTTCTAGTAATTCTCTCCCAAAGTTCTCATTTATTGATCCTTTATGATTGTCTTGGTTATCCAACCAAATTATCATTGCTGGATCCTTTGCCAATTCTATTAGTATCTGTTTGACATTACCCATACCCAATCTTCGAAACATCCGAATTTGATCATAAAGAACCTTACCTTGAATTATTTTGGAGTACCCGGTTGCAAATATATTATGCCAAAATAACGTCATCTTCTCGTGAAGAGGGCGTTCGCTGGATATTAAACTATACATCCAGTGAGATCCTGGTGCATGTTGACCCATCATTCCAGAATGTTCAGGATGATATCGTCTTATCAGGTCATCGGACATTCCTGCAGAGGTGCTCAAATCAGGATTGATCAAATCTTCAACTACGGCCTCATATCCTTTTGCCGCAAGACACTCCAATTCAGGAAGCGTTGCTCCAAAACCAGCTCGTCTCATCAAATGCCCAATTAAATCTATATCGTTTTTAGTCATTTTTCACCTCTAAGGACGTATTTTTTGGATCCTACTGAGTCAAATTAAGAAAGTCAATACATCTCAGAATTACTAATCTGCATAACGCTCCCTAAGAATTTCTGCAGCTCGAACTTCGTTTTTCAGTTTAGCATAACTTTCATCTAATGGAATACTGCCTCCGATACCAGGTGCAAAGCCACAATCCGGCGACAGCAAAATTCTTTCCTTGTCGATAAATTGCATAGCCGTCTCAACCCTAGTCACAATCTGTTCAGGAGTATCTATTGCCGCGCTACGACAATCCACACAACCTAAGGCAACATCACGATCCTCTGGCAGGTTCTTAAGAACGTTAACATTGCCAGACGCAGGAATACTGTATTCTAGAGTATATTGATGAACATCTAATTTATTTAATGCCGGTATTATAGGTTCATAGCCTCCTTCATTTACCCAACCCAATCTACCTCGATTAAAATGGCATATGTGGAGAGCAATTGTTATACCTTTAACTCCTTGAATTACTTGATTGAGACAATCGACTAGAAAATCGAGATCGTTATCAGGATCATCGAATTCCACCCTTGCCTTTGGATCACAAAACCCAGACAGATGTGGTTCATCTATCTGGGCTACATCTATACCAGCATCGCGAACAGCTTCCAATTCTGAGCGTAGAAAAGGAATAGTTGCCTCCACAAATTCTCTTCTTGAGGGATAGGCTTTCTTAGACACCTCTGGGTGCCACATTCTCTGACCCAGTATGAAAGGAGATGGTAAGCAAATTTTCACCTGTCTATCTGTATTGTCTTTGACAAATTTTGCTTCCTCAGCGATAAAATGCTTATGATTACTCAGCGGCGCCTTAATGAGATGATAATTAGAATTGTATGGCGCTCCGTCGACAAACCCATCAGTCATTTGAGCGATAACATCCGTATAGGATCTACGACGCCATTCACCATCGGTTATTATGTCAATACCAGTATTTTCCATAAAGGAAATCATATACAATACTGAGGCATCTAATCTCCTTTGCCAAACATTCTTTCCAAGTTCGATCAAAGCTTCCGGTTCCAACAAATCACGAACGAAATTCGATCGGGTCATACTGCCAACCACGGTAGTAGGGAATAAGCCTCTATTTAATTTAGTCACCACCACTCCTGAAAATATTCCTATCTTAAAAAATTTAATTTTTGAAAAAATAATCCAAATTAATAGTATATGTTACCCTAGAAGATGCTTAATACTAATTAACCTAGAAAGCATTTATCAGCACAATCATCTATCGATTCCACATAACTCTTTCTGAAGATCCTGTATCGCTTCTAAGTGAGGGCCTAGGTAGCATTTGCCAAAATACATAACCTCCCTTTTTTGTTGATCAAACATTGCGGGACCATGCATCTTAGGGATCAGTTTATGAGTGTTAACGTATTTTCTAATAGCATCGTCCTCTAAATCAGGATTATCCTCATCAAATACTAAGTAAACCGAATACATCATCCATTCTTTTGGTTGCAGTCTTACTAGCACATGATCCTCACAAAAGTACGTGTGTTGACGTTCGCGAATTTAATGTAGCACTCAAATAACGCTGAGTCTAGACCTAAGCAGACACCTTTAGGCACGACGTAATAATATAAACTATTCTGTATTTGCAGCTTACCTAGTATTTGTTATACTACTTCTCATTCATGATACCTCCTTCTAACATGTCTCATGCCGAAGTGGCGGATCGGTTGACGCGCTACGTTCAGGACGTAGTGCCCTTACGGGCGTGTGGGTTCAAATCCCTCCTTCGGCAGAATCCGACAAGGAAGGAGATTCAACTTGGACTACGTGGTGTGATTCGTGATAAAATCAAAGGGCTCTTTCTTTTGCTGACGCTATGAAATCCTATAGCTATGGAGTGTATCATCATTAATACAGGCGCTTGTAGCTCAGTTGGATAGAGCGCAGCCCTGCGAAGGCTGAGGCCGTGGGTTCGAGTCCCGCCAAGCGCGCTTGTTCATGTGATATCCTTCTTTTGAGGCAAGATGAAGGGACCAATATCCTACAAATTACGCCCACCACTCAACTTAATACTCAGCTATAATACGAGAGAAGATAATTGATATACGGGCGATTAGCTCAGTTGGTTAGAGCGCTTGCTTTACACGCAAGAAGTCGGGGGTTCGAGTCCCTCATCGCCCACACCCTTTATCATCGTTTGGGGAAATCCAATTAATTGAGATATTTAATAGGGATACAAATCATATCTCACTGCTTTTTTAGGTTAAGTAATTAACAGGAGGCAAATTATAATGACTGATTTAAACAGGGTTCAAATTAGCCCTACTGAAAGTGCAGACCAGGTATTCACCAATGAGTTCAATACATACTTATTAGCTGCTCATGACAAGTTTACTACTAACGATCACAAAATTAGGGTAATGCGCCAAAAGTTAATCGAGAAAGCTAACAAAGAAGGTATTCTGCCTACATTTCCACCCAAATCGGATATTAACTCAGGTGAATGGAAAATACCTTCGATTCCCGACGAATTGAGGAAGCCTGGAATCGAAATATCTGGTCCTATATCTATTCCTAACATGGCTATAAATGCTCTCAATCCAGGTCCCGAAGGTGAAAGAGCAGAAGGCTATCTAGATGATGACGAAGACTCTGGTGGGCACAGGCTAGTGGACACTATTAGTGCATCACAAGTACGTCTGCAAGCTACAGAAGGAACGTTAACCTATTTTAACAAAGAAAGAGATCGTAAATACGAAGTGAAAGAAGGTGCGTTGCCATTCTTTATGCACAGGGAAAGGGGACTTCACCTAGATGAACCGGATGTTAAAATAGATGGCAAACCTATTCCAGCCACAATTCTTAGCACATGTCTCACATTGTTTTACGGCGGCAGAGCTCAGATAAAGCGAGGCCAAGGAGTGTATTTTTATCTTCCTAAAATGGAAGTGGTGGAAGAAGCCAGATTTTATAAAGAGTTCTTTGACTTTACTAAAGATTACCTGAATTTGCCTAACAACACGGTGATTAAAGCCATACCTCTGGTTGAATCTTTGCCTATTGTATACATAATGGATGAGATCCTAGACGCTTTAGGCCCGTACGCCGGTGGATTGAACGCTGCTCGATGGGACTTAAAAGCGAGCATATTGGAATATGTTATGGCAGATAAGAATCGTGTATGGCCAGATCGATTCGGCGTTGATATCAAGACAACAGACTTTATGGCTAATATATTCAGACGCCTAGTCGCAATTTGTCTAAGAAGAGGGGCTGTTCCAATTGGAGGTATGGCAACCGCACTACCAAGCCGAGATGATGAAATAAACACAGTTGCGGCAGCGTCAATTAAAAGCGATAAAGAGTGGGAGGCAAATCAAGGATTCATAAGAGCATGGGTAGCTCACATATTCCATATGAAGGCTGCCGCAGACCCATTCAAAGATCTACATAAATCTGGTTGGCAACCAACGAGCCACATGTTAAATCCATCGAACTTTCCCGTTGAAATTAAAGCTCCTGATGGGCCTATAACTATGGAAGGTACTCATCGTAATTGCAGAATGGTTATAGAGTATGTAGAAGGCTGGTTGAACGGGAGAGGTGCAAAAGGTATCGACAGTCTTGAAGGTAAACCAGGTATTCACCCGGCCTTAATGGAAGACTTAGCAACAGGACGTATATCCGTTGCTCAGCTAGCACAGAGAATTATTCATAACGTCAAGACCAGCGATACTGGAAAAGAGCATAACTTAGATGTCGTGAAGAACGCTCTAGATGTAGAACTGAAAGACATTCTAAGCATAAGGCGTTTACAGGGACAAAAAGAAGATAATATCTCTAAAGAATTACAGGATTTACAGATAGAACGTTATCATCAAGCCTTTAAAATATCATTGCGATGGATAAAGAATTATACAGAATTTAATTTTAGAAGCTTGGGATCCTACAGTCGTCCTGAGCTAATTGAAATGACCAGACAACCTGATGCATTTTAGTCTCAAACTAATTTTTAGGATGATTTCGAAATATTAACCATCCTGTTCTGTATGAAAGGAGTCTCTGATCCATGATAACTAAGTCACCAACAACTTGTCCTAAAGAAATTCGTGAGATGATTCGCACAGGGGAATGGACACAGCCTACACCTGGGATATCTCCCGGGCATGTGCAAGCTAACCTAGCGGTCCTGCCACAGGAATTTGCATTTGACTTTCTATTATTCACACAGAGAAACCCTCAACCTTGCCCAGTGTTGGAAGTAATAGAAAGTGGCAATTTTGAACCGGTTAGTATTGCTCCTGGTGCGGACCTACGCACCGATCTACCCCAATATATGATATACGAACATGGAGAACTGGTAGGTAAGGTTGACAACTTAATAGAATACTGGAGAGATGATTTAGTGTCATTTCTAATGGGTTGTAGTTTCAGTTTCGAAAATGCTTTCCACCGTGCAGGGATACCGGTTCGACATTTAGAAGAGGGTAAGAGTGACCCGACGTTTATTTCTAATATTGAAACCATCCCAGCAGGCGTGTTCTCAGGACCAATGGTCGTATCAATGTGGCCTGTCCATTGGACTCAAGTTAGTAGAGTAATACAAATAACCTCTAGGTACCCAGGTGCCCACGGCGCCCCAGTTCATATTGGTGATCCAGACGCAATAGGAATCAGTGACTTATATAAACCGGAATACGGTGATACTGTAAAACTAAGAGAAGGTGAGGTTCCCGTATTCTGGGGATGTGGAGTAACACCACAAGAAGTCGCCCTACGGAGTAAACCATCACTAATGATGACTCACTCCGCTGGTCACATGTTTGTCACAGACTTACAGGATGAAGACATAGCGATTATTTAGGAGATATGATGTCTACAAATAACCCCAATGAGACTATTGAAGATGTTATCCTTTCCCACGATAAACGTGGAATGACCGGGTTGCGACCGCATCTAGCTCCCGATTTTTGTATGCAGGCCTCAAAATTTCTTTACGAGAAGAAGGGTACTGTGTTCATAGTTACCGGATTTTATGAAATTGTACCTAAAGTTATCGAAACCGATGGGCCACCAGGTGCTCTAGCTATCGGAAGGGCATTAGAACAGATAGGGCATAAAGTGGTTTATATTGTAGACCAACACGGAATGCCATTCATTGAGCCGGAATCTGGTAGAGCTGAGGTAATAGAATTTCCTTTCACGACAGATGAACAAAGTAAGGATTTCGCCTCAAGTCTTTTAGACGACTACGAACCCTCATCCGTACTGGCTATAGAACGTTGCAGTCTCACAAAATCAGGTGATTATCTAAATATGTCCGGCCAAGACATCTCCCCATACAACGCTAAAACAGACTATCTATTTCTTCAACACGAGTCCACTGTGGGAATCGGCGATGGGGGCAATGAAATTGGTATGGGTAAGTTATACGATATCATCCCTACCGTGCCAAAGCTTCCACAAAACCCTGCCACTACAGCCACAACACATTTGGTTATTGCCAGTGTATCTAACTGGGGGGGCTACGGTATAGCGGCGGGACTCTCCATTTTAGAAGGTAAGGATCTGTTAAATTCAAGAGCCGACGAGACTCAACTCATTAACAACATGGTGGAGAGAGGGGCAGTCGATGGAATGCACCTAACCCGTATACCCGCTGTTGATGGCTTTACCTTAGAAGAGAACCTAGTAATTCTCGATAGACTTCACAGGGTAATACAACGAAAAATATAAGAAACTTTTCGGGACCCTATTATCCTCGGGACTTCAATTTGCTTAGCATAGATGGCGGCAAAGGAAAAAGCCAGCCTCGATTACTTATAATATCTCTCGCCAAGGCTGGTGGAATTGCTACTATTATCTCAGGTTCTATTGAAAAACGACCATCAAACCCGCCAATAGCGCTCCTTGCATGAATCCCACCAAACCCTCCTGAATCAATACCGTCCTGTGCATAATCACTCTTCGGTCCTCCAAAGACGGATTGCCATCTAAAAGAAAATCCGTTAGTTACGGGCGGCCCTGCGCTAGTAACACCTCCGCCTGGGGAAACAACCATACCTAAAGCTTTAACAGTATATAAAACGTCGTTCAAGTCTCCCTCACCACCACAACTTAAAGACCAATGAAGCCGAGTTATAAGAGTATCTGCCGCGTCTTGAGCTCCAGCAAATCCATGTTTTATAGTATCCTCATCGTCATTCATTGGTTCAGTTCCACCACTAGTTCCGGAGAGGTAAACTAATCCGCTTTCCTGAAAGACAACTCCGGCAATAGGTGACCCGGAAATTGACACCACGTTATCTTCAAACGTACCAATATTGATACCTAGTGACTCTATTCTGTCATACACATTAAAACTTCGTCTTAATTCATTTGGAATATCAGATTCATCGTAATATTTACCCATTTTCACTCCTCAATCTAAACATTTATTCTATAACTGCTGGAGTCTAGAAGTAGTTAGTTACAGAATACCACAGATCACATAACTTAGTTCACACCCTATACAAGTTAATTGCCATATTTCATTCAACAGAATGCCAATAGAGACTCAATATGAATTTAAACAAATAATTAACGTAAAAACAACGCCACATTCGAGTGAGGGAAATATACTTCTAAATTAGACTGTCTCTCTCTGCCCATCGAATAAGAATATTCTACTTGTTTGATCCCTTCCGGGTTGGGCCTGTGAGGACAAATTTCCCGCCGTTCCTCCTGAGGGCACAAATGCATATCTGCACGATAATCCCAAAACCCAACCATTTTCATTGGGAAATAGAGAGCCTCAGCTACATTGCGAAGATCAGCTACAATCTCACTCGCGCGCGTACTATCATCAGTCTCAATTGCAATAGTTACTTTATCCATATGCACCCATCATATCTTGCTTGCTCAACTTATTCATCAAGTGCGAAATGATCCCACCCAGTTTTAGCCATTTCTATTTCTCTACCACGTTCATCTATAACTCTTACTTTAGAAGTCTCAGATACAATATCACCGATAATGGAAAAATTAATGTCTTTTGTTCTCAACAATTTCTGCGTAATTTCGGGACTGGCTGTAAACAATAATTCGTAATCTTCTCCTCCGTTGAGAGCGAAACTCAAGCACTCATCAGGGTAAGATTTCTTTAAATACAGGTCGACAGGCACATCCATAGCATGAACAACTGCTCCCACTCCACTTGTTTTACAAAGTTTCATTAGGTCGCCTACAAGTCCATCACTTATATCCATAGCCGCTTTAACACCGTGATTAAGCAAAAGCTGACCTTCACTTATCCGTGGTTTAGGACGAAAATGAGTATTTCGCAAATGCTGGATTCCATCGGTGTCATTAACTTCACTGGTTTCGGTCAGCGAGTGAAGCCCGGCACTGGAACACCCAATATGTCCGGTAACCGCGATTTTATCTCCAGGTTTGGCCGAATTTCTAGTTAGAACCTTATTACTACCAAGAGCTCTCCCATGCATTGCAACTGTTACAAAAAACACTTCGGACCTAACTATGTCACCACCTATAATGACACCACCGTATTGGTCCAATATCTCACCCATCCCCTGATACATATCTAATAATCCGTTAACAGGAATATCCGCAGTTAAACCTAAAGTAACCACCGAACAAAGAGGTATAGCCCCCATAGCAGCTAAGTCGCTCAGATTTACCGCTAACGTTTTCCATCCAAGATCACGCCACTCGAAATGATTTAAAGTAAAATGTACCCCATCCACCAACGTATCGGTTGTTAACACCTTTACGCCAGCAATATCTTCCCATACCGCCCCATCATCCCCTATACCTAGGAAAACATCGAACCCAGAGTCTCTCATTTCCCTTTTGCGTTGTTCATTTTCTGAACCTAAGGCACAGCTCAATTTATCTATAAGTTCAAATTCACTTATATCACCTACTAACATAAGTATAATTATACTTCTATCATGCGTATGAGCTCAACTTAATTATCATAGTGAAGTGAGATACCTTTTATATATATAACTATCTGATGTATTATACGATTCTCAGGAACTTCAGGTCATTATCAATCAGGAGAGTGTCGAAATGACGTTTACAGATATAATTTACAAGAAGAAAGATGCAGTGGCACATATAACTATCAATCGTCCAGAAGTTTATAATGCGCTCAGGGGTAAAACAACGGACGAAATGGTGACGGCCCTAGACGATACAAAAAATGACGACAGCATCAGGGTATTAATAGTATCTGGGTCCGGTCCCAACGCATTTTGCTCAGGGCGAGACCAAAGCGAGGATCGAACCAGTCCTGAGTACAGTGGCACAAGCGAAGGCAAATTTATTGATCTGATT
>CAYSLK010000125.1:0-13993 GCA_964431885.1 uncultured Dehalococcoidia bacterium
CGTGAGCTACTTGAGAGACTATATTAATGATGGCCGTAACGATCATAAGTTTTACTTTTTGATGGGTGCCAGTTATCACGACGAATTCTCTTATGACTCAGAACTAAGACAAATGGAAAACGAACACCCAGGAATGATTACTTTCGTTCCAACAATTAGCCGTCCTTCAGAAGAGCGTAACAAAAACTGGGACGGTGATACAGGAAGAGTAAACACTATCGTAGAAAAGTATATTGAAGCTTTCGAGCTCACTAGCTCGGATACCCTGATTTACGCCTGCGGCCACCCAGGTATGATAGAAGATGTCAAGGAACGCATGACACCAAAAGGCTGGACCGTTAAAGAAGAACGTTTTTGGAAGGAAGATTGACCTCAAAATGATATACATCGAGACTTCTCACTCGAATTTGTTTGATGTAGCTCACTTAACTCAGTACAGATCAATCATAAATATTTGCGGGGTGTAGCGCAGCGGGAGCGCGCCTGTTTTGGGAACAGGAGGTCGGCAGTTCGATCCTGCCCACCCCGACCACCACTTCTACAAGTGACAAATTTAGGCAAGGACATCTCTTGTAATAAGATAGAATTAATTCTTATTGAGTAATCATCTGAATGGTTGCGAATTCTTAATTCTTTGTAATGCCAACTTACAATAATCAAGGTCTATATCAACACCAATAGATTTCCTGTTGGATATAGAAGCTGCCACAAGTGTCGTACCACTACCCAAAAAAGGATCTAAAATAGTATCTCCCACATAGCTAAATAAACTTATGCACCGTTTCGGTAATTCCACAGGAAATGGGGCAGGATGACCAATTTTTTTCTTACTTTCACCATTAAAAGTCCAGAGACCATTAGTCCAGTTCATAAAATCATCCCTAGAAATATCAGATTCACCTTTCTCTAACTTCTTCCACTGTTTCTTATAAAAGATGACTATCATCTCTACAGGAGCTATTACATAGGGAGCGGATGCGGAAAGCCATGACCCCCATGCGGTCCTTCTAGAAATATTGCCCTCGTTCCACACTACACTAGTGAAATAATTCCACCCCACGGATTTGGCTACTGCAACCAAATCGGCATAAACACTATTGTGTCCACCTTTGTTTTTGTCCAACGGGATGTTGAGGCAAAATCTTCCATCGTCCTTTGATATCGAATAGCATTTCCTCATCCATTTTTCACTAAACGCAAGATAATCGTTAAAGGAAACCTGATCATCGGTAGACCCGTAATTTATATCCACATTATAAGGCGGAGAAGTAACAATTAAATCCACAGAGTTACTTCTTAAACGCGATTTTATTATATCCGCATTAATTATCTTAATTAATTCGTCTTTATAAAATATCAAAACGCTATATCCAATGAACTTCATGCATCATAAAATATTCGAGTAGACTTCACATTCAATCATATTCTCTAAATCTACGATGATTTGCAAACATACGTTTTGGCTATAGTATTAACGTTCTTGACGATATACAAGTCTGAAAATGCATCAGCTTTACTGTCTACGACTCTTTCTACGACTTCTATTGGCGGAGGAATGTCTTCAGGTTTTGTAATAAATACAGAGTATTATTTCCCTTGGTATAAACGTTCTTGTTGTGAGAAACTGATTTACAATCTCCTCAAACCTTCCCTAGATCAGGGGTTGCCATACAAATTACCTGATCTACAGAACAAGGCGGCACTTAAACTGAAATTTAAAGATTTAAACCTGTCTCTGAGAACACTAGCAATACTCAATACTTTAGGATACCAAATCCCAACACCAATTCAGGCAAGGGCGATACCGGTAGCGTTAAAAGGTAAAGATTTGCTAGGACTGGCTCAGACTGGTACTGGCAAGACGGCAGCTTTTGCTATTCCAATACTAGAAACTCTGTCAGCAACTAGTAATAGAATTGAACGCCATAATGAAAAAAGAAATACAAGAGCCCTAGTAATCGCGCCAACCCGTGAACTGGCAGACCAAATAAACAACTCTGTGAAAATATTTGCATCCGATACTGATATACGTAGTACCACACTTTATGGTGGAGTTGGCAAAAAACGTCAAGATGAAGCACTGGCAAATGGAACAGACATAATTGTTGCATGCCCCGGACGGTTACTGGATCACATTAGAGAGGGAACGATAGATTTGTCAGCGCTTACCATCTTGGTGATTGACGAGGCTGATACTATGTTTGATATGGGATTCCTACCAGACATTCGCCGTATCCTTGGGTATCTTCCTCTAAAAAGACAAACTCTGTTTTTCGCAGCGACCATGCAGCCAGAAATTCGAGCACTCACCTCTGAAATTCTACATGAACCAGAAACTGTTCAAATAGGGGTCATCGCCCCGGCGCAAACAGTCAGTCACTCCTTATACCCCACAACAGACAAGATGAAGAAAAATATGATCACTCATTTACTGGAACGAACACCAACTGGTCAAGTGATGGTTTTTACAAGAACTAAAAGACGAGCACGATTTCTTGCCTCAGACCTTGAGAAGGCTGGCTTTAGAGTGGCTCCACTCCAAGGAAATATGTCTCAAAATAAGCGCCAAAATGCCATTAATGGATTTCGAAGCGGGAAATACGACATACTGGTAGCTACTGACATTGCATCCAGAGGAATAGATGTCTCCGAAGTAACACATGTTATTAACTTCGATATGCCAAACACCGTGGATAATTACATTCACAGAATCGGTAGAACAGGACGTGCGAATAAAAACGGAGAGGCCTTCACATTCTGTACCAGTGAAGATGAAGCACTTGTGAAGAGGGTTGAACGAGTACTGGGCTACAAAATAGAGCGAAAGATTCTCGAGGGATTTAATTATAGGGGATTTTCTCCTAATCTAAACGGAACCCTAATCAATGGTACAGAATCTTCCAAACACAGCCTAAGACATCAAGCCCGAAGGCAAAATTATAGATATAACAGAGCAACATTACCGAGAGATAAACAAAAGGCTATTAACAGAAAAAAAACCTCGAAAGATTAAATGTAACTCAATTCACGCCTCTTTAAGGGTTCTGCCTCCTGTATAGTGACACGCATAATCCACACTAAGAACGAATTAAACCACAAAAATAATAGATGCTTTTGGAGAACTATTCGTCACAGAAATTCTGCATTGAGATTTTTGTTTTACAGCACAGGTCGTGCATCCAGAATGAGTCTCTTATCCACACCTAGGATCAAAAGGGTCCCATCGCAATAATTTGCCCACGGCATTCATTTCAATAATTTTAGATCGAGTTTCTGCCCACAACCTACCCCATTCTTCATTATCTCTTAGTTCTGCTGACGGATTACTCCTACTTCTTGCAATAAAACCTGGCCAAGTTAGAGGTTCCGTCGATACATCTCTGGGACTGGAAGTGAAAGGTCCTAAGTGAACGCCTGTATTCTGCCCAACAGGCTGATAGCGTAAGTCAAAACTGATTCTAACATCCTCTTCACTTACATTCGACAGCGATCCATGAATATTGTGTTTGTGTTGAAAAAAAACATCTCCGGGTTTCATTGGTACGGGCGTTAATTCACTCAACAAGTCCTTAGGAATTCCGTGGCCACCAGTCTTACGTAATTCTTCAGTGAAACAATGTAGTGCTAAGCCATTCTTATGACTTCCCGGTATTACAGCAAGGCATCCATTTTCAACGGTTGCCTCCGTTAGAGGTATCCAAACAGTCAGTAGATTAGTTGAGTCTGCATCCTCTCTAATCACTCCTTGGTCTTGATGCCAAAAGGTCTTTGAGACTTGATCGTTCTTGCGCATCGTTTCTGGTAGAAGCCGCTCTGGAGGCTTAACACGTAATCGATTCACTGGATTGACATAAATCTCCGGTCCAATAAACTGTTCTACAGCATCCAAAACAATCTGATTGGTAAGTAAATTAAACACTGCTGGACCGTGGTGTATGTTAGGATCGTCTTCCGATAAAGTTACCATGCTTCTAGACTTCAAAGCTACATCTAGGTGATGTATGACCTCACCCTTGGTCTCAATAATTAATTTGCCAAGCCGTTTATCGAAAGGCAGATTACTATACGTTCTATTTATCTTACCTTCACTAAGCCATTTCCTTTCTAATAAGTCGATTGCTGAAACATATTCATCTATTACCGGCTTTATATGCGAATCTATATCGAGTAACCCTCTAGCCACAACAAAACCCATTTCATTGAAATGCTCCAGTAAATCAGATTTGAAGGAGACTACCATATTATGTTCACCCTCCTAACGGAAAGAATTATGGGTAATTTGACTGCTATTGCATTTTATCAACAGAGATTATCAATTGTCGATACTCAATTTGTTGTCATTACCAATAGCACAGAAGATGTTGTTAGTAACAATCATTAGAGGCAATGTAAATAACGATGAATCACTCACCATGGTTAATAATATTTTGGTGTATCAAAACTTGGTTTTGCATGTTTTATTTATCTATATATACTATTAACTTAGAAATAAATACTGTAATAGTTGACTACAGAACGAAGTGATGCTATCGTTTTTTCAAGGTGCTGAATCTGTATTCAAGCTGTAGTTGTTAATCTCAGAGTGGAGGACCATATCCATGTCAACAAATGATGATCGTGCAGTTGTCGTTATACAGCTTACCGGTGGAAATGACTATCTGAACACTGTCATACCCTACACCAACGAATTATATTTCGATAACAGACCTCATGTTTTTCATAATCCTGATAAAATCATAAAATTAGATGATACTCTCGGATTAAATCCCAGCATGGGTCCTATCAAAGATTTATGGGACGAAGGCAATGTGGCAATTATAAATGGTATAGGCTACCCAGAACCCAACCGCTCCCATTTCCGCTCTATGGACATTTGGCATACCGCAGAACCGACCAAAGTCATCAATGAAGGATGGCTTGCTAGAGCGATACGAGATCTAGATCCGTCGGGTGACAATGTTCTAACAGGACTTAATCTAGGACGTGGTCTACCAAGAGCATTAGCCTGCAAAGGTGTGCCCGTCGCGTCTGTGGGTAACCTTGAGAATTACGGATTATTCCCAGATGCAAGGGATGAAACTGCGCGCTTAGAAATTTTAAATACCTTTACTAGAATGTACGGAGGGACGGTAGGTAGAGACGCAGTTTCAGAATTCATAAGCCAGACCGGTAACTACGCTGTTAAAGGGGCTGATGCTCTAAGAACTGCCCCTCAAAAATATATGTCTAGTGTCGAATATGCTGCGAATCCTCTATCCCAAAGTCTCAAGGATGCCGCACAAGTTATGTTTGCGGACCTTGGTACCCGAGTGTTTTACGCCCAACACGGAAGTTTCGACACACACGGGGGAGAGTTACCTATCCATGCAACACTCTGGTCTGAGGTCGCCTCTGCAATAGGCGACTTTACAGATGACCTTAAGGAGCATGGCAGATATGACAATACTGTAATACTGATGTTTTCAGAATTTGGTCGCCGTATTAAAGACAATGGATCAGGTACTGATCATGGTTCAGGTGGCGTAGCCTTCTGCATTGGAGGGGCCGTAGAAGGGGGATTCTATGGCGAATATCCCTCCTTGAAGGAACAAAATCAACTTGATGGCGATCTCCGTTTTAACAATGACTTTAGAGAAACGTATTCTACAATACTAGACCGCTGGCTTGGTTTAAACCCTGTTCAGATCGTAAATGGCCATTTCGAGCAATTTAGCTTTATATAGGAGTAACCTATGATTGCAACAGAGGAATTTCAGCTAATGGCACATTTGCTACGGCGAGCAGGATTTGGTGCAACGCACTCTGAAATTCAAGAACACATATCAGAAGGATACGAATCAACGATAGAGAAGTTGCTTCAGCCTTCTACCTCTGATAGTAGGCATTTGGAAGATGATGTTATACGTCGCTATCATTCAGATATTCACGAATCACGAATTCCTGAAGCTCCAGGTTCCCAATGGGTTTACAGAATGGTAACGACAAATTCACCTTTAGAAGAAAAGATAGCGCTATTTTGGCATGGCATTTTCGCCACTGGTTTCAGTAAAACCCAACAGGGTCCTTCTCTGTTTCTACAAATTGAAATGTTCAGAGAACTGGGATTAGCGAAGTTTGATGACCTTTTATTGGCAATATCCAAAGATCCCGTAATGATTATGTGGTTAGATAATCAGGACAATCATAAAGGTGCCATAAATGAAAACTTCGGGCGAGAACTTCTAGAACTATTCTCAATGGGAATCGGTAATTATACTGAGACGGACATTAAAGAGTGCGCCCGAGCCTTTACAGGATGGACTCTATACAACGCCGAATATATGGAAGCTCGCTCTCTGAAGGCTTCGATATGGCCTTACGGTGGTATAGGGTGGCATTACGACTATAGAGATGAGGATCATGACCATGGAACCAAAGAATTCTTAGGAGAAAGTGGGGATTTCAATGGCGACGACATAATCGAGATAATATGTCGTAATCCTGCCACAGCTAGGTTTGTTGCAAGACATCTCTACGATTTTTTCGTTGCCGATGAAGCTCCCGTTCCTCAATGGCCGTATGTCCCACCAGTGGATCCAGAAGCTATAGAAATTTTAGCTGACGCTTATTTGAAATCTAATCACGATATAAGCTCAGTTTTAAGGGTCTTGTTTAACTCCGACTTCTTTAAGCAATCACGTTTCGCCAGAGTAAAGTGTCCCGCCGAATTTGTCGTAGGTGCTCTTAGGCTCAGTGGAGCAATATCCGAACCAACCTTAGAGATAAATGAAGCACGGGCTGTAATTGGATACATGGGTCAATTTTTATTGAATCCTCCGTCAGTAGAAGGCTGGCATGAAGGGCAAGAGTGGATTAATAGTGGCGCATTAGTGGAGCGAGTGAACTTCGCGGCCAAGCAGCTTAGCAATATAGATAATCCCGGAGTTAAGTCTATTATTTCAGAACTCAGCAAGCAGACTGGAGAATATTCGACTCCGGAGTTCATAGTAGACCGCTGTCTTGATCTTATGGGTCCCTTGACAATGACTGAGGACGATACGAAATCCGCGTTAGTTGAACATGTTGCTAACGGGGGTGATTTAAATCTTCAAGATCTCGAAACTGATGGCAATTCTTTACAGCGAATCGGTGATTTACTCGGATTAATAGCTTCTACAAAGGAATTTAATAGGACTTAAAAGACAGGAATCCAATTCTAGCATTAACTTAACCAAAACACCTCGCTCAAATACTCAATTTAGAAAAAGTCTATACTGACTGATGTCCCTCGAATTTCGCAATCTGACTGGTGCCAAGATAACAAACCGATATTAATGAATGAGCCAAACTTCCTGATTCTAAGGACAACGCTTTGACTAACACAAATAAAGCAAAGAGATTCCATTTAACTTATTTGAAGACAATAGGAATAATGAACAATAACCCAGTGGGACGAGGATTCGGTCATCCGGTTGACTTGGCTGTACACAAAGATGGACGTATCTTAGTGTTAAATAGACACGATGTTTATGCTCGAGTGGGTGTCTGTACTCTGGACGAAGAATACTTAGGTGAATTTGGCTCCTATGGGCATGGAAGAGGTCAGTTTTGGCTCCCTACAGCCGTAACAATCGATAATCGTGGACGAGTATACGTCGCAGATGAATACCATCACAATGTCACGATATTTGACGAATCTGGTAACTATGTTGACACCTGGGGTCAATATGGCACTGATAAAGGTAAATTAAATGGCCCATCCGGTCTAGCAGTAGACGAAGATAATAACGTGTACGTCGTCGACCAAAAGAATGATCGGGTGCACAAATTCACGAGTGACGGTCGACATATACTACAATGGGGTGAATCAGGTTCCAAAGAAGGGCAGTTTAATTTGCCCTGGGGGTTAACGCTTGATTCTACTGGAAATGTATATGAAGCAGACTGGCGTAATGACCGAATCCAAAAGTTCACACATGACTGGAAATTCCTGGCCTCGTTCGGAGAGTCAGGAAAGGCTAATGGTCAATTTTACCGCCCTGCCAAACCAGCCGTAGACTCAGAAGGCTACATATATGTAGCAGACTGGGGTAATGAAAGAGTGCAAGTACTAAGTCCTGATGGAAAATTCCAAGTCATCCTCCGTGGCCAGGCAACCATATCCAAATGGGGTCAGGATTTCCTCGATTCTAATCTAGATGAAAGTACAACTCGTAGAGAAGCGGATTTAACTCCGGATCTACCTCCACACATCAGTTCAGCCTATAGTATTTCATCCCAAACTGAGCCCTTTTTCTGGGGTCCCACGTCAGTCCAATTAGACGCAGAGGGCCGATTGTATGTCACAGAGACCTCCCGGCATAGACTGCAAATTTATCAAGGATCACATACATGATCCTATATTTAGCTATATTGCAATACCCCATTCGAGATACAAATGCTATTTGTGAGTAGCCGGACTTCGTTAAGTGCTTACTAAAAACGCCGGTCGAAATTCATTCCATTGAACCCATTTATGGACACTTTCAAACAACGTACTCTACATCAGAACATATCTGCTATACATGGTTGACTACATCTCTTTCTATCGGTACTATTCCTTAAACAATAAGCTTTATCTTAGTATGTTAACTACATGCTAACTAATCAAAGGGATAGGGGGAGTAGAAATGACAATAGGTATCCGTGGGCCCAATGAACATCTAATCGGTAAGCCTGGATCACGGCACGAAATAGGAACTCCGGCATTAATCATCGATCTTGACATTCTGGAATCTAATATAAGCTGGCTAGCTAAACATGCTCAGCTACATAATTATGAAGTCCGTCCAGTAGCCAAAATACATAAATCGGTAGAAATCGCTCGACTCCAAGCGAACGCTGGGGGAAGAGGACCGTGCTGTGCCACATTAGCTGAGTCAGAAGTAATGGTTGATGGAGGTCTTTCAGATGTCATGCTTTTCACATCAGTCGTCACTAATCCAAAACTTGAACGTCTCTCTGCCTTGAACGCCAAGGCAGATGGACTAATAGTTGTTACGGATGATCCACTTAACGTTGATCAACTTGGTACGTCAGCACGCGCTTCCGGGAAATCTTTAAAAGTTCTCGTAGACATAGAAGTAGGGGGAAGAAGAACGGGTATCGAAAATGAGGAAAGCGCTGTAGAAGTTGCTAAACTCATAGCCGACACGGACGGTCTTGAATACGCTGGAGTACAAGGATATGCCGGTGGACACCAAGGCGCAAACGATTTAGAGAGTCGTAGAGCAATTCTGGACCAGAAACTTCAACCATTGATCCGTGTCGTAGAACGTCTTCACGAGGAAAACCTTCCTCCCAGTATAATCTCTGGTGGAAGTACAGGCACCTATGACATAGATCACGACATGGGAATCCTGACGGAAGTCCAAGCCGGCACTTACGTCTTTATGGATCTCAATTATAAAGGAGTCTCAATGCAAAGAGACTCCTCGTTCCCTTTCCAACCCTCACTATCTGTCCTATCAACCGTTATTAGTGCAGCTAAACCTGGGTTAGCAATAACAGATGCTGGCTTGAAAGAGATTGACAATCTAAACGGTTTGACGCCAGATATACTTAGAGGAGCTCCTGAAGGATCTACATATAGACTATGTGGTGACGACATGGGACGTATAGAATTTGCGAATAATAGTGACTTTTTACGAATCGGCGATGTGGTCGAACTAATGCCTCCACACTGTTACCAAACTGTAAATATGTACTCGCACTACCATGTGGTAAAAGGGGATAAATTGGTAGACATTTGGCCAGTTGATGCCAGGCTAACTTGGTAGTCAGGATTTCAACCTACGTCAGATAGCTATAAATATCCGAGCTTGAATACTACCAGAGGCGTTATAGATATTAGCTACAACATATGGTGTCTATTATGGAGATAGGTTGACGATGTTTTGCACCAATGTTAATGTCTAGACTGGCCAGTTGTCTCAGCGTTGCCCATGATGCCAATAATGTACTCTACTTTACCCAATTAATGACGGAGAGTCTTTTATGGAATTCGGCCTTTTTTATGATTTCGACATTCAGTCTGGTTCTACTCAGGTTGAAACATTTGAACGATGTTTCAACCAAATTGAAGAATCAGAAAGGCTGGGAGTCGATTCGATATGGCTGGCAGAAGTCCATTTCAGCCCCTATTCCATGCTGTCTTCGCCTCTTATCATTGCCAGTTCCGTGGCCACACGAACCAGTAAAGTCCGAATAGGAATCGCCGTACAAGTTCTACCGTTAGCCAATCCACTGAGGGTCGCAGAGGAAGTGGCCACGCTGGACCATGTCAGCAAAGGTCGCCTTGATTTTGGGGTGGGTAGAAGTGGGCTAACGAGGTATTATAAAGGTTACAATGTGAACTACAACGAAAGTAGCGGTCGATTTCTAGAAGGAATGGAAATAATTACCAAAGCGTGGGATGACAAGCCTTTTTCTTACGAAGGAACTTTTTATAATTTTAAGGACGTTAGCGTACAACCAAAACCTTACCAAGATCCTCATCCACCTATCCGGGTAGCGACCGCAAGCGAAGACACCTTCTCAATGGTAGGGAAATTAGGATATCCGATTTTTATTAGTACTAACTCCGACATCCCAGAACTTATCGATCGCTTAAAGCTTTACAGAGAAGCAAGGAAAATCGCTGGCCACAACAGTAAAGAAGACATTTTACTAAGAATTCCTGCATATATTTCAGACAATCCCGAAAAGGCCAAACTTGAACCTAAAGACAGCACCATGCATATGATTAATTATAGTGCGGCACAAATTGCATCAGCACCGAATGATGAAACGATCAAAAGGCTCCAAAAACTCGCTAATATTTCGTACGATGACATCCTAAGAAACAAGGTCATGTACGGTACACCAAACGAATTAGTAGAACGTATTCAGGAATATAAAGAAACTCTTGGTATAACCGGACTGGTCTTAGAAATGAATTATGGTGGACAAATTCCCAATGAATTGGTATTAAAATCTATCCGTAAGCTTACCGAAAAAGTAATTCCACATTTCAAGTAACTATCTACAACTAATAAAGTTCTCTTCGATTATATTAACCGGTACTGCTCTCATATCTAAGCTTTACGTTAGATCTTTCTTCTTGCAAAGTAGCAGTTATAGTACGCTCATGATTCTCCCATCCGTTGTTAAGAGCTTCTAAAGTTTCCATTTCACATAAACTGACCAAGCGAGCTGGAACTTTGTTTGAAACAGCCAGTTCATGAAAGAGTCTGTAATCTTTGTAAGCTAATTTAAGATAAAATCGACTGGGTAGAAATTTACCCTGTAGCAAGGTGGCAGGCCATCTTGCATCCTCATCAAACTTACCTTCACTATTAGATGCTATCTTTTCCATAACATCTATTAAAATTGACAGATCCACTCCCGCCTTAACTGCAAGTGTCATACACTCTGCCATAAGTAAATCTGTGCTCATGCTGAAAGCATTCAATGATATCTTAGAGACACATCCGGTACCTAGAGGACCGACTCTTATAACCTCATTTGCCATGATTTGCATAATTGGACGGGCTTTTTCAAAAGGCTGAACTTCACCCCCAACCATCATGGTAAGAACCCCTTTAACAATACTTTGACGATCTCCCATAACCGGAGCATCCAGCATGTGTATACCTCTATCACTTGCTTTCTCTCCTATACTTTTAATCAATTCGGGGGAATTTGTAGTGTGGTCTATATATATTGTCCCTGACTTAAGATGTTTGAGTAGTCCATCTTTACCCGTGGTCATCTCTTCCATCTCTGTAGGTCCTGGAAGCATCGAACAAATAATTTCACACTGGTTGGCTAATTGATTTAATGATTCTGCCCAAACGGCTCCATCTCTTATCAAATCTTTTGCTGCCTCGCGATTGCGATCGTATACTACTAACGATAATCGTTCATCATTCAGTAATCGAGCAGCCATAACCTCTCCCATATTACCAAGTCCTATGAATCCTATCCTCATTTGTGTACCTCCATTGATATTTAGCTAGGATATTCCGTCATTTTATGACGTTTGCCATTGTACGATATACACACCTGTAAGGCGATGTTTAATTCAAGTTACGAGTACCATCAGCCAAATCTATTATTGATCTCAACACCAGATTACACGAAGGCATACAGTTACATTGCATAGTTTTTGGTTTAATTCGTGTAGGCTAATTTACAAATTTGAAGTCTCTTTTTATTCTTAGCTAGCAGTTATTTGGACGAAAACAAGGTTTCAAATATCCGTGATAATCCCTTAGACAAAGAGTTCACGTAGAAGGAACGGTTTGAATATCTCAATTCGTAATTGTGGCTTCCCACCTGTGATGCTACAATACAGGAAAGCAAGCTACGATTAGAACCATCACTTTGGTGAATGTCCATTATAGGAGCTAGTAGAAATGAAAGAGGATATTCAACTCACCGCGCACCTCATGCGCCGGGCAGGCTTCGGAGCCAGTCATGATCAGCTGAAAGAATATACTTCTAAGGGATATCAAGCCACAGTCAATGAACTGTTTGACCCTCCACATTTACAGTCTATGCCAGAAGATCTTATAAGGCGATATCACTACGATCTATCGTCAGTTTTTGACAGCTATTCAGCTGGATCCTACTGGCTTTATCGCCTAATTACAACAAATGATCCACTAAGAGAAAAGATGACGCTGTTCTGGCACAATATTTTCGCCACTGGATATGCCAAAGTCACAGTAGGCAAAGTTATGACCGATCAAATCAGAATGTTTAGGCGATTTGGTATGGGGAATTATAAAACACTACTGTTAGAACTCTCAAAAAACCCAGCCATGCTGATCTGGCTAGATAATGTAGACAATCACAACGGTGCGATAAACGAAAACTATGGACGAGAGTTATTAGAACTTTTTTCCATGGGAGTCGGCAATTACTCCGAAGATGATATAAAAGAATGTTCTCGTGCCTTTACAGGTTGGACTGTTGCGAACACAGAATACACCAAGCAATTAGCAGTTAGGAATTCCATTTGGCCGTATGGCAAAATCGCCTGGCGATTCGAATATAAAGGCGAAGATCATGACGAAAAGGAAAAGACTTTTTTGGGGGAAACAGGAAACTTCAATGGAGCGGATATAATTGATATCATATGTCGGCAGGAAGCTACAGCAAGATTTATCGCCAGACACATGTATCACTTCTTTGTAGCTGACGAGCCTCCCGTACCTCAGTGGCCATATGAACCTCCTAAAGACCCAGACGCTATCGACATCCTGGTAAAGTCTTATTTTGACAGCGGTTACGAAATTGAATCTATGTTACGCACATTGTTCCATTCCGATTTTTTTCGCTCATCAAATTGCAGGTACGCTAAAATCAAAAGTCCTGCTGAGCTCGTAACAGGAATTATTAGGCTTACAAAAGAGTTCGAATACCCAAATAATAATATAACCGAAAGAAATTATCAGATAGGCTATATGGGACAAGAACTTGTGAATCCACCGTCTGTGGAAGGATGGCACCAGGGATTAGAGTGGATAGAAACAGGATCATTGATGGAGAGATTGAACTTTGCAGCAGAACAACTTAGTAATCTGAACAACCCCGGTGTAAGATCGATAGTTCAGCGTATTCTTGCTGATCAGAATACGTCAATGCCTCCAGAAATACTGTTAGACAAATGTCTCGAACAATTAGGCTCATTCGAAATTAAACCCGAAACCAGAAAGACTTTAATCGAATACGTTAAAGAAGGTTACAAACCAAAAAGGGAATTATCAATTTCTAAGGAGGATGAAGAGCAAAGAGTATCTGATGCTCTTCGTATGGTTGCCTCAATACCAGAATTCCAGAGATCTTGACATCTATCTTGCTGATACTCGAAAGTTGTAAAGAACAATAATAGATCATGAAATCGTCTACAACAGAACTTAATAACTCGCAGTTTCTAACGTATAGTCATACCATTGGCCTATGCACTATGTTAGGTAGGGGCTTCATG
>CAYSLK010000126.1:0-13580 GCA_964431885.1 uncultured Dehalococcoidia bacterium
GTTGAAGGCACCTGTCTTGAAAACAGGCATACTGAAAGGTATCGCAGGTTCGAATCCTGTCCCCTCCGCCATGTTTCAAACATAATTGTAAAGTAATCAATACGCGCTGCGTGAAATTTGTGATTCGGAGTTAATCTTGAAAATTCATGAGTACCAAGCCAAAAAGATTCTTTCTGAGTGTGGTATACCGATACCTGTCGGAACGATTGTATCAAGTCCTGAAGACGCTGCCACTGCTGTAGAAGATCTGGGAGGCAAGGCTGTAATCAAAGCTCAGGTCCACGCTGGGGGGAGAGGTAAAGCAGGTGGTGTTAAGGTCGTTTCGTCCCCTAAAGAGGCACGGGATCTGGCCAAATCTCTATTAGGAAATAACTTAGTCACATTCCAAACAGGGCCAGAAGGAGTCCCTGTAAATAATCTCTTGATAGAAGAATTAGTAGACATTGAAACAGAATTGTACCTAGGTATGGTGATAGATGGGTCGGAGAAGGGAGTAGTAGCTATAGCAAGTGAGGCGGGAGGTGTAGACATAGAAGCAGTAGCCAATGAAACCCCTGAGAAGATTTTAAGAACCGTCGTTGATCCGGTTCTCGGTTTGCAACCATACCAAGGAAGACATTTAGCCTATTCATTAAATATAAAAGATGATTTGGTCCGACCAATATCTGCATTAATTGGTAATTTATACAAGGCATTTGAGTCGAAAGATTTCGCACTTGCTGAAATTAATCCATTAGTTATAACTGCAGATAACAGAATTTTGGCATTAGACGCTAAATTGTCATTTGACGACGACGCAATGTTCCGACATTCAGATCTCGTTACCCTTCATGATCCAAAACAAGAAGATCCGCTAGAAATCCTAGCTAGGAAATACAATATCAGTTATGTAAAACTGGAGGGAGACGTAGGGTGTATGGTAAATGGAGCCGGTCTAGCTATGGCAACCATGGACGTCGTGTTGTCTACTGGAGCCCAGCCTGCAAATTTCTTAGATGTAGGAGGAGGTGCAGACGAGGAAAAAATCTCGAAAGCAATTGATATTATCCTATCTGACGCCAACGTCAAACGAATATTAATTAACATTTTTGGCGGTATCGTGCGTTGTGATGTGGTCGCACGAGGAATAATTATGGCTGCTGAGTCAACAAATCATCAGATGCCACCAATGGTAGTTCGAATGCTTGGAACAAATGCCGACGAAGGGCTTAACATCCTAAAAGAATCTTCATTAAGCGTGACGTTGGTCAATGACCTAAAGCAAGCAGCATCTGAAATAAAACAGATGGTTTGACATCAGCTACTTAACTGCCATAAAGCATATTGTTTATCCATACTTCTACAGTAGATCGTCGTACAAACTATTCTAAAACTAAATGTCGCATTTTTTAACGGAGGGCATATCCGATGAGCATTTTGGTAGATGAAAATACTCGTCTCATGGTACAAGGTATTACGGGCAAAGAGGGTAGTTTCCACGCTAAACGTTGTAAGGAATACGGTACCAATTTAGTTGCGGGAGTGACACCTGGAAGGGGAGGTCAGATATTCGATAAAAATGTTCCAGTCTTTAATACTGTACAGGATGCCCTTACAGCGACCAAAGCCAACGTTTCACTTATATTTGTCCCTCCTCCTTTTGCTGCCGACGCTATCGTGGAGTCGGTAGATGCGGGAGTTCCAACAATTGCTTGCATAACCGAAGGTGTCCCAGTGATGGATACAATGAGGGTTGTGCGTTATTTGAGAGACAAAACAGCGGTCCTGATCGGTCCTAATTGTCCAGGCATGATATCACCCGGAGCAAAGACAAAAGTAGGAATAATGCCAGGCCAAATACATATTCCGGGTCGCATTGGCGTTGTCTCTAGGAGCGGTACTCTCACGTATGAAGCTGTGGGTCAACTAACTAAGCTCGGCATTGGTCAATCAACATGTGTCGGTATTGGGGGAGATCCTATCAACGGCTCTTCTTTCATCGATATCCTCAAAATGTTCCAAGAGGACGACGACACAGACGCTATCGTTATGATCGGGGAAATAGGAGGTCGTAAGGAACAAGAAGCTGCTGATTACATCAAAAGTGATGTGACCAAACCGGTGGCTTCATTGATTGTTGGACAGAGCGCGCCTGCTGGGAAGCGTATGGGACATGCTGGAGCTATAATCACAGGCCTTGATGGTAGAGCGGATGAAAAGATACGTGCTCTATCGGACTCAGGGGTAACCATCATCCCTGCTCCGGGCGATATAGGTGATACAGTTCAGAAAATGATTAGAGATCTAAACAAAGAGGGATAAATAATTGTCCGTATAATCTACTATCCCCACGAACCAAAAATTTCATATATAACTTCAAACTCAAAATTGGCCCAATTATCATCGATTTAAGGGTATGCTGCATTGACCTACCTTTTAATGTAGTCTTATAATGCCATAGGCATGTCCCCAACCGTGATTCGTGAGTGAACGATTTGATTGATCGGCTACACACTACCAATATAGACCCCGGGTCAGGGAAAAACGATCACCCTCGGGAAGAGTGCGGGGTCATAGGTGTTTACCTTACGCAGCAAGATGCTGTAAGACCCACTTTTTTTGGTCTATATGCTCTACAACATAGAGGTCAAGAAAGTGTTGGCATCGCGGTCAGTGACGGTTCAAAGATCAAGGTTCAGACCGCGATGGGATTGGTGGGTCAAGCATTCGAAGAGGAAGATCTAGTGCGATTGGCAGGTACATTGGCCATAGGCCATACCCGCTACTCCACAACAGGGTCGAGTCATTTGCGAAACGCACAACCTATTATCTCTAAGGGTCCTGAGGTAGAACTGGCCCTCGCTCATAACGGTAACGTAATAAATGCTGTTGAACTCAAAGAGGAACTGACCGGCTGGGGCTGCACTTTCTCATCGTCCGGGGACTCTGAGATCATCGCCCATCTTATATCTAATGCTCCCGCTGCTTCTTGGGAGAACCGAATTGCCTATTGTATGGGCCGTTTACAGGGAGCTTATTCACTCGTTTTAATGACCAAAGATTCACTATTAGGAGTCAGAGATCCATTGGGTGTTAGACCTTTATGTATAGGAAAACTCAACGGAGGATGGGTCCTAGCCTCAGAATCTTGTGCCCTGAACCATATAGGCGCTAAATACGTCAGAGAAGTTGCCCCGGGAGAGGCCGTATATATTGACAGCAAGGGATTACAGTCTATATACACAAAGGATCGTGAAGGACGACATGCCACCTGCATGTTTGAATACATCAAATTTGCCAGACCTGACAGTTTACTAAACGAAAAACTAGTCTACAGCACCCGTATGGCAATGGGGGCTGAACTAGCTAAAGAACACCCAGTAGACGCCGATATGGTGATAAGTGTGCCGGACTCAGCAACTGCTGCCGCAGTCGGGTATTCGCAGGAGTCAGGGATACCGTTTGGAGAGGGATTGGTAAAGAATAGGTATGTGGGTCGGACATTCATTCAGCCTGACCAAAGACTACGTAGTCTAGGCGTCCAAAGGAAGTTAAATATCCTACCAGATCTGATAAAGGGCAAGCGTATTATAGTCGTTGATGACAGCATTGTTAGAGGTACTACTACCCCTCATGTTGTCGGTCTTTTAAGGGAAGGAGGGGCGAAAGAAATTCATCTACGGATATGTGCCCCTCCTATAAAGTGGCCTTGTCATTTCGGAGTTGATATGGCTACTAGAAGGGAATTAATTGCAGCCAATATGACATTAGATGGTATACGAGAATACGTAGGTTCCGACACTCTAGGTTATTTAAGTCAAGAAGGGTTACTTAGAGCGGTCAGGACGAAGAAAAGCGAAGTATGTATGGCATGCTTCACTGGAGAATATCCAATACCCGTTCAACTAGAAATGGATAAATTGGCACTTGAAATTTAAACGATCTCCATTTCATTTACCATTTCAAACTTTAACTCACTCTCAGGTGGACTTCGAAATATGGACCAGGATATTTATAAAACCGCTGGTGTCAATCTTTCAGCTGCCCAGTCCCTCAAGAAACGAATAGGATTCCTGACTAATTCTACCCTGAGTCCTAGTGTATTGAAAGGGGCAGGTGCCTTCTCCGGTCTGTACGAACTGTCTGGATTTCGCGAACCTGTAATTGTTTCTAGTACAGACGGCGTTGGTACAAAGTTGAAGATAGCAGCTATGATGAACAAATACGATACGATTGGTGAAGACCTAGTGAACGCCTGTGTCAACGACGTAATAGTATGTGGTGCCAAACCTCTGTTTTTTTTAGACTATATTGCACTAGGCGAACTCAATTCCTGCCTCATAGAGAACCTCCTAACAGGCATGGTCAGAGCTTGTCAAGAATCTGAATGCGCTCTCATAGGAGGGGAAACTGCTCAGATGCCAGGATTATATGGTAACAATGAATTTGATATGGCAGGGTTTGTTGTTGGTGTAGTAGAAAAGAGTAATCTCATAGATACGAATTTAATAAGTCGAGGAGACATTCTTCTCGGTTTGCGTTCAAATGGCCTCCATACAAATGGCTATTCTCTGGTACGCCATATCCTTGACCTAGACAAGGATCCCACTCCATTAAAGAAATTCCATAGCGAGTTAGGCAAGACTCTTGGCGAATCGCTGCTTACCCCTCATCGCTCCTACTACAAATTAATACGTGGATCTATGCCATTGATAAAAGGTATATCTCACATCACGGGAGGAGGACTCACAGAAAATGTTCCGCGAATTCTCCCAAAGACTCTGGCAGCTAAATTTGACATAAGTTCCTGGCAACCTCCCGACATATTCAAAACTCTCCAAAGTCATGGAAACATCACAAGTCAAGAAATGTACAGAGTGTTTAACATGGGGTTGGGGATGGTTCTAGTTTGTGATCCCTCAAACGTAGAAGCAATAAAGGCTTTAATTCCCGAAGTTAGTATAGTAGGTGAGGTGATTCCCTCTTCTACTGGAGATAGAATTAATTTATAGTTAAGGATCGAGGCTCAGATGAAGGCACTTTTTAGCGTTTACAATAAGACTAATGTGGTTGAGTTCGCGCGCGTTGTCAACAAAGCTGGATTTAGCCTGGTAAGTACTGGGGGAACCCATGAGTGTATACAGGCAGCAGGAATAGCTGTTCAACAGGTTTCAGATCTCACCAATTTTCCCGAAATCCTTGACGGACGAGTTAAAACCCTTAGCCCAATAATCCATGGAGGCATACTCGCCCGTAGAAATCTCCCCGGTGATAGAGAGCAACTGGAAAAATACGACATAGCGCCGATAGATATTGTTGTGAGTAATCTTTACCCTTTTGTGGAAACAATATCGCGTCCAGATACTTCGCTCAACGAAGCACTTGAAAATATCGACATTGGCGGCCCTGCAATGATCAGAGCTGCAGCTAAGAATTTCCCTGATGTCCTTATAGTAGTCGATCCATCGGATTATGAATGGATATCTACTCGCCTGAAGCCAAGCTCCTCAATCCTAGATTCTTTCACTTTAGATGAACGCAAGGAACTCGCACGTAAAGCTTTCCAGCATATCGCATTATACGATACCGCCATATCTCAATACTTAGGTAATGGCTACTCCTTTGACAGAAAGGAGATCACGTTCGGATATAGTAAATTATATAATCTCCGTTACGGGGAGAATCCTCATCAAAAAGCATCTTTAACTACAGATCCTCTTTCCACCGGAGGTATAGCCAGAGCGAAGCAACATCATGGTCGAGAACTATCTTTCAATAATATACTAGACGGTGACTCTGCCTTCCGAATTGTTTCAGATTACCCTGAACCCGCTGCAACGATCGTCAAACACACCAACCCATGCGGCCTTGCGATTCACGAAAATCAATCTACGGCATATCAGAAAGCGTTTGAGGGAGACCCGACTTCTGCATATGGTGGAATTGTAGGATTTAATCGTACAGTTACAGAATCCACTGCGAAAGCTATGAAGGGTGTTTTCTATGAAATTATAATAGCTCCATCATACGAACCCAATGCCCTTGAAATTCTAAAAAAGCGGCGTAATCTACGTATTCTCGAAGTTATGCCTTCAAAAGGCTTTTATGAGAATTTAGAAGTGCGTAAGATTACCGGTGGAGCATTAATCCAAACGGCAGATGTAGAGGAGGAAGACTCCAGACTGTGGCGTACAGTAACAAATCGTGTTCCAACTCCTCAAGAGATGTTGGACCTCTCCTTTACATGGAAGGCTGCCAAACATGTCAAATCTAATGGCATAGTTATTGGGAAAGACAGTACTCTAATGGGGATAGGCGTAGGTCAACCTAACCGGGTAACAAGTGTACATCTCGCTGTCCGTACGGCCGGGGTAAAAGCTAAAGGTAGTTCTCTAGCTTCGGACGCTTTTTTCCCTTTCCCGGACAACATTGAATTAGCATCTAAAAGTGGCATAACTGCCATTATTCAACCTGGTGGTTCTATAAGAGACCAAGAAGTTATAGACGCGGCCAACTCTAATAATATTGCAATGGTGTTTACTGGGGTTCGACACTTTAAACACTAACTATCGTATAATGTATCAGTCATAACAGTATAGCTATTGAACTTTTAGGACTACCTAGTTAACATATGGTTCCGGAGGAGCTGTTAAGAATTTTACGAATCCAGGATATATTACATGGTAAACCCTAATCCCGAATTTGATATCAGACATTCAGTACTTGTAGGAGAGTCCTCGGATATTTACTTACAAAGAACCTTAAATATCCTACGTCATGAAAATGTCAATCCAACCGTTACAATGGAATATTTTCCTCGAAAAGACGGTGTCATATGTGGACTCAAGGAAGTTAAAGATCTTCTATCGAAAGTTCTGCCTGAATCAGGAAGTGAGATTTGGACACTAGAGGAAGGTGAACCTGTCAATGCTAAGGAAGTCGCCTTGAGGGTAAAGGCTCCTTATAGCTCATTTGGACTCTACGAAACTGCTATTTGCGGTATATTGGCATCCTGTACAGGATGGGCCACAGCTGCCAGAGAATGTGTAGAAGCCGCTCAGGGCACCCCTGTCGTAGCCATGGCCGCCCGCCATATTCATCCCAATGTCGCTGCGAATATAGATTACTCATCCATTGTAGGTGGCTGCGTCGCTTGCTCAACCTCTCTTGGGGCTAGGCTTGCCGGCGTCACTCCATCCGGGAGTATGCCTCACGTATTACCATTATTGATGGGCGACACAGTGAAATCTACCGAGGCGTTCGATCAATATTTACCGCAAGACGTTCCTCGTATTGCATTAGTAGACACATTTAAAGACGAAGTTGAAGAAGCTCTCAATGTAGCCCGCGCGTTGAAAGAGAAGTTAAGGGGAGTGCGACTTGACACGGCTTCAGAACGTGGAGGCGTCACACAAGAATTAGTGAAAGAACTAAGGGTGCGTCTTGATCTAAATGGATTTAACCACGTCGAAATTTTCGTCAGTGGGGGATTTACAGCAGCAAAGATAAATGAGTTTATGATTAATAATACTCCAGTCAACGGCTTCGGTGTAGGAAGTTATATTTCAGACGCCTCCCCTAACGATTTTACGGCGGATATACACGAAATAGGCGACCAACCCGTTGCAAAAAAAGGCCGTATTCCAGGTATCACGGCAAACCCTAGACTACGAAGGGTGATGTAACCATACCAACGGTTGCAATGGACACTCTCTACAGACCATAAAGTCCTTCTGTTGTAAGGGCAATGTAACCAGATTGCACTGCAGGAGAATCCTTATCTAATACCGAGTGAAGATA
Organism: uncultured Dehalococcoidia bacterium; assembly: GCA_964431885.1. Lineage (GTDB taxonomy): Bacteria > Chloroflexota > Dehalococcoidia > Lucifugimonadales > CAUZEB01 > CAUZEB01. The sequence goes on from CAYSLK010000126.1 coordinate 7,780, forward strand.
CTTTGCCGAGGAGAATCTTATGGATCATGTAATGACTGTGACTGGACCGATACGGTCTGACGAAATTGGGTTTACCTTAATGCATGAGCATATCTTTTTGGATATAACCAGAGACATTCCAGGTCGTAATTCACTTCTCAATGACACAGAATTAGCATTTGAGGAGTTAATGCGATATAAGAACGCAGGAGGCGTGACTATTGTCGATCAAACTACTGCAAATTTGAATGGTCACGACCACGATATGCTACCAATAAAACACCCGCTAGCTGTTAGATCAATATCTGAACGTACAGGGCTAAATGTAATCCTGGGTACCGGTTGGTATCGTGAACTATATTATGATCAACGTCTTAACAAAATGAAAACAGACCAAATAGCAGAAGAACTCGTTCACGACATTACAATTGGGATACAGGGCACAGACGTTAGAGCTGGTATATTAGGAGAAATTGGTACTCAATTCACTTGGATTTCCGGTGTGGAGGAGAGGGTATTTAGAGCAGTAGCCAGAGCTCATAAAAAGACCGGAGTCATGATCGCCACACACGCTCTCAATGGTCCGGTAGGTATAGACCAGCTAGATATTTTAGAAGATGAAGGTGTTGATCTTCGTCGCGTTGTAGTAGGACATTGCCATTCATATCCACATCATGACTATCACGCCGAAATCGCAAAAAGGGGAGCCTTCGTAGAATTTGACCGCCTTGGTACCACTGAAATCTTCGAACAACGGAGGTGGATGGAATTGATTAAAGCTATGATCGACGCTGGTCTAATAAAACATTTGTTATTTTCTCAGGATGTATGTAATCGAACAGATTATCTCATATACGGCGGCAAAGGTTATGCCTATATACCTACTAAGTTGCAAAAAGATCTTGAAGTTCTAGGTGTCACAAAGGAACAGTTCAATCAAATCACGATAGAAAACCCTAAAAGAGCTCTATTTGGTTATGATTAATACTTCTATATATCTGCTTGTTTGAAACGTATTTGGATTTCCCGTCTAGTGTCAGCTGAAATTTTCGCCCATTCAGATACTCTCCAACCCACAACCCACAATATTCCCTTTGGAGAAACAAGAAGCGGTATACTGTCACGACAAATACGAGGAATTTTAGCATCCACCATGAAATCTTGTAACTTCTTGGTCTGCTTCATACCCATTGGCTGAAATCTGTCCCCAGGCAATCGGTAACGCATCCACATTCTCTCGCCTACTTGATCAAAATCAAAGTGCCCCTCGTATCGTTGATTTTCCTTTATCTCCGGTCCAAACTTCATAAGATCAACAACAGTTGTATCAATAATCCAATCACCGATTCTTGTTTTACCATGAGTGTTCAGAATGCCTTCATGTACAATTTTCGGTGGCGAGGAATATTGGGCCTTTTCGTAATATAGTGACACAGTATCGTATCCTACAGATAGACGTAGTCCTCCTGGTAATTGAATGCTATTTCCGGTCTTACTCCCAATAAGACGAATTACGTCTTCAATATGATTCTGTTGGAGGTTTTGAAGATCTCCTTTAAATTCAACAATGGCTCTACGTATAATATGTCGCTTAAGTGCGGGATCCAATGAATGGAAAGCTTCTCTGTTAATATCTAAAGCTCCATTGTGGTGTCTAATCACCTCATCCCAGATAAGGTCGACCTTTGATTCTATGAATGAATTAGCATACGAAGCTGATCGCGACAGCCTAAAAAGTGCTTTTTTAACAGATGGGTTGTATTTCTCAAGCTCAGGGATGAGTTCCAGCCTCACTCTATTACGTCTAAGACTAAGAGATTCATTTGTCTCATCTATTCGAGGACTAAAGCCCTGGATTCTACAATAAAGAGCGGTCTCTTCGCGTGATACAGAAAGCAGGGGCCTTAATAGCTGTATCTTATTGTGTTTGAGCGGACCATATCCCAACGTGCTCATACCCGCAATACCAGAAAGACCGCTGCCTCTCATAATATTCATGAGAACAGTCTCCACCTGATCATCCATTGTATGTCCCAAGACAATTGCTGCTGCTCCGTTTCGTTTCGCGACTCTTGACAAGAAACGATATCTAGCTTTCCGTGCCGCTACTTCCATAGATAGACCTTCTTCTTCCATCAATGAACCAACATTAAAATGCTCAACAGTAGATTCTATTCCTAGACTTCCAAATACATCGGATACATACTGGGCATCTAATTTGGAAGCATTGCCTCTCAATTGGTGATCCAAATGAGCTCCATGCATTTTAAAGTCCACTTCTTTTCTGACATTGTGGAGAGCATGAACAAGTGCCGTAGAATCAGGGCCACCGGACACAGCCACGATTAGCAGTTTACCGGTCAGATTTGCTTGTGAAACGGCAATTTTAACTTGGCTATGAAGTTTTTCTAAAATTTGTTCCCTTTTCACTCCAGTCCCCAGGTAATATTTTACGCAGATGCATAGTTTCATTAAATGAAGTTAAGCAGTATTTGTCCTTTGTCAATTCCATTCTAGTTATCCCACAAAGATCCAGACTTAAACTCCGAATATTATTAAGTCCTATACCAACAACTTTGGATACGATGGCTAAAATGGCAAAATTATGACTCACTGCAACCACCGTTTCGTCACAATGGTTAGAATACAAATCAAGAACAACTTCCCAGACTCGCTCCTGCAATTCCTTTAATGATTCGCCTTTGGGAAATCGGACTGATGCTGGATCTTTACTCCATTGCTCCATAAGCCCAGGAAAAAGTGTGCGGGTCTCTTCACCATTCAACCCCGACAATTCCCCGATGTTTAACTCTTGAAGTTGAGATATGACAGTGTAGTCCACCAATATTTCCTCAGAGATAATATTGGAGGTTTCCAATGATCGTGGCAACGGGCTTGAATACATTACAAAGGGCATATCATAGGGTAATACCGCGCTAAGATCATGAGCCTGAGCTCTTCCCTTAGGATTTAGAGAAACTTTGTCTAGGCCCTGAAAACGCCCTCTCCTGTTTAAATCAGTCTCTCCGTGTCTAATCAGTATTAGTCTCACCTTCAACCCTGCTTTCAGTGGATTGTGGCCTTGTGACCTTTATGGTCTCTATTTTAAGATTAGCCATCTGAATGATTTCAAATTTAAGTTCTTTGTATTCGAATTGTTCTCCGGTTCTAGGGATCTGACCCATAGTATCCAATACAAAGCCGGCCACAGTATCGTAATCTCCTTCTATCAATTCGAGCCCAAGTTCCTCGTTCGCCTCGTCTATACTCATACTACCTTCAATTTGAAATGTGTTCTCGTCGATGGCCTCATATTCCTCTTCAGGTGCTTCTCCTTCTTCACCGACTGGTCCGACTACTTCTTCTGTGAGTCGCTTCAAGGTTGCCACTCCAGCAAGTCCGCCATACTCATCGATTGCTATAGCCATTTGGTTACCTAAGCGTCGCATTTCTGCAAACAACTCAGCAATTCTCTTTGTTTCGGGAACATAATATGCATTTCTGACCACATCTGTTACCGAATCCTCGTAATCTAGCTTTCTAGCTGACATTGTCTTCAATACATCCTTAACCGATATAATACCAACGATATTATCCATCTCATTCTTATACACGGGGAACCTTGTATGAGTGTTCTTACTATAAACATCCAGAAACTGTCTCAAACTCGCACCATGTGGTACAGGTACTATCTCCGTACGAGGGGTCATCACTTCCCGTACTTGCCTGTCACCAAATCGAAATACATTTTCCAACATTTCCGCTTCATCCGGCTCAAAGGTTCCTTCTGCCTCACCGATATCTATAAGGCTTCTTAATTCACCCTCAGTTATAGATTGCTGACCAGAGGTTCCACGCCCCAATAATGAGTTAGTCTTATTTGTGACCCATTGAAGAACAATTATCAGAGGCCACAACAATATCTCTATCCATTTTAATGGCTGAGCATACCAAAAAACGACGCGCTCTGAATTCCTCAGCGCTATCGATTTAGGTAAAATCTCGCCAACAATCAACAAGAATATCGTACCCACAACCGTTGCGATCACTACGCCTTGTGTCTCTCCTAAATGTGTTACTATCACCGCGGTGACTATTGCGGTGAACGCCACATTAACCAAGTTGTTTCCCAATAATATTGTCGACAATAGTCTTTCAGGTTGCTCAATCATCCTCGCTATCCTCTTCGCCCCTGGCACATCTGTGTTGACCAAATGTGCTATTCTAGTCTTCTGAAGAGAAAGAAAAGCTGCTTCAGAACTTGAGAAAAAGGCGGAAAGCACCAAGAATGCCACCATAATTAAGAAGGGGCTTACTTCAGCCACGATCGTCTACCTCCTTGGATTAGTCTCTGCGTTTGTCCAGCACCAAATTTCGCATTTCATATAATGAACTGTTGCACTCATTCGTGCCTTGCTAAATCCGTTTAATGGTACACCTAAATACTGACTTGCTAAAGCACAGACGGAGCAAATAATTTCATGGTTTCGGTTGGGGTTAAACAGCATCAGGTGTGGTGAAATCGTTTTAACTGTTTTGATACCACTCTATATGCGTTGATAATGTCGCCAAATTCTTCTAATACAGCCTCAAAGATGTATACGGGCATTCCTCTTTTCGTAAGCTCTTCGTCGACAGATACAGCACCGTTGGAATTACGAAAAAAATGACTATGCTTCCAGTGGATAGGAAAGGGATAATCATTAAGAATCATTTTCTCTAACGGGGATTGAATTCCTTCCTGCACAACTTTAGCCACATTTCCTAGAACACAAATGGTATTCGCTTTCCTCTATACCTCTTCTCCAATAATAGATAAATAACCGTAACGCAAATTAGTTGGATAATTTATTAAGACTCGCATTATTCACCACTAGGTTAGTTTAACTCAAATCACTGTAACCACGAAAGGGATATAATAGAATAAGAATTCACAATTGAACTCGAAAAGTCTAATGAATATCATCGTAATCACTTATCATAACTATCTCAGAGCTTAACACCATATCTAGATATAGCAACCTGAAATCAATTAGCATTAACCCTTAGCGTGGCGTTCCTCTAAACTAAACGTTACTTAATTCATCTCTTTGTTCCATTTGTATTCACCTTAACCTTTGCTTCATCTCGAGAGACATCAACTCCCTCAGAAGATTCCGAATTAAGTTTATTCCTGACGAGTTTCTCAATACTATTCGTTATATCTTTATGTTCCTTTAAAAAACTCTTCGCATTTTCGCGACCCTGACCTAAGCGCGTATCCCCATACGAGTAAAAGGCACCACTTTTGGATATTATGTCCGATTCAACCCCTACATCTAAGAGATCACCGAACCTACTTACTCCTTCAGCAAACATAATATCAAATTCTGCAAGGCGAAATGGGGGGGCCACTTTATTCTTTACTATTCGCGCTCTTACTCTATTCCCCATTACCTCAGTCCCTTTCTTAATCGACTCTATTCTACGAAGATCGATACGAACCGAACTGTAAAATTTCAGTGCTCGTCCTCCAGGAGTTACTTCGGGATTCCCAAAAAACACGCCTACTTTCTCTCTTAATTGATTTATGAAAATTATAGATGTGTTATACCTACTAATGGCGGAGGTAAGTTTACGCAAGGCTTGAGACATTAGTCTAGCTTGTAATCCTATATGTGCATCTCCCATATCTCCTTCTAATTCTGCCTTTGGTACTAAGGCGGCCACACTGTCAATAACCACAACATCGACAACTCCACTCCGGACCAAATATTCACATATTTCTAGAGCTTGTTCTGCAGTATCTGGCTGAGACACTAAAAGTTCATTTACGTCTATAC
>CAYSLK010000127.1:0-32814 GCA_964431885.1 uncultured Dehalococcoidia bacterium
CCTTTATTCACGCGTAATGGTGAGCTTGTCCTACTATATCTACACCTACCAATTCACTATGAGCTGCCAACAGGTTCTTAGTGATTGGTCCTGGGAATTCTTCACCCACTGGCCGTCTATCCAATTGGCTGACGGGCACTATTCTGGGACTAGTACGACTAAAAAATGCTTCATCCGCTGTGTATAAATCGTAAGGCTGTAGATCTTCTTCAACAACTGGTATTCCTAGATTTTCAGCCACCTCTATGACCACTCCTCTAGAAATCCCTTGTAATATACTCCGATCAGTTGGAGTTTTCAAAACTCCGTCTTTTACAATAAATACATTGTATCCGATCCCTTCCGTGACATTACCATCTTTATCTAAAAGTACAGCTTGGCCATCAGGATCGATATCACGTGCCTCTAATTCAGCCATGTTGAAATTAAGCCTACTATGATGCTTCACTTTAGGTTCCATACTCTCATTCGCATAACTTCGACTCTTAACTATAACCCCGTGAGCTCCTTCATCATAATATTTGGCGAACGATGGGAAATTTACAGGCTTAATGCTAATACAAACTGTCGGAGGACCATCAAGTGTTTGTCCTCTAGTGACCCACGGGTTGATAGCGAAATCTCCTGCTTCGTCCTGATGACCTATATTCAACATTACTGCCTGTTCACATAATTCAGTCATTTCGTCCGGAGATAACTCCGGGTCAATGCGTACGTATTTTAATGATCTATACAATCGGTCAATATGGTCTTTTAGGCGAAAAGATTTCCCTCCAAAAGTCCGTGCGATATCAAACACAACATCAGCTACCATAAACCCTCTATCTTCAGGAACAACTTTAACATCCCGATAAGGAATCCATTCTCCGTTAAAATAGGCAATGTAGTCGTGATAATCAGCCATTAATGTTTCCTCCTATTACAGACCAGTCTTTATGGTAATTTATTCAGAGTTTCAGTTCTTTCGTTTGTCCCATTGTAAAGCCTGATCTACAATATCGACTCCAGCTAATTCACTCCACGCAGCTAGTAATTGTCGACTTATTGGGCCAGGGACGTCCTCACCAACATCTCTTTTATCTATTCGACCTACCGGTAACAGTTGATAACTAGATGTAGTTAAAAATGCCTCATCAGCCGTGTAAGCATCATATGGCTGTAGATCCTCCTCTACAATTGGTATCCCTAACTGCTCGGCTAATTCAATTGCCACCCTCCTGGATATACCCTGTAAAATACTCTGATCTCTCGAAGTTCGTATCACACCATCGGTAACTATAAAGAAATTCCCTCCCACATTCTCCGTGATGTTTCCATTTTGATCCAACAGTACAGGGAAAGCATGTGGGTCAACATCAGCTACTTGTAATTGTGCCTGTACAAAATTAGCCCTACTGTAATGTTTAACTTTAGGATCCACCGAGATACTGGAATAACTTCTTGAAGCAGGTATTACAACGGAAGCACCTGTTTCATAATATTTAGCATGTAGACTGAAATCCATAATGGAAACCATGTTAATTACCGTGGGAGTAAGTTCATCTGTAACGTTACCTTGTGTCCATGAATCTGTCGTCCCTCTGGTTACAACCTGGCGTACGGAGAAATCTCCTCCAGCTGGTCGCATAGATTCGTTACGTCTCACCGTTTCTTCGGTTATTTCCGACATTTCTTCCACGGTTAAGCCCGTGTCTATACGTGAATATTGAAGTGAGCGGTAAAGACGATCCATATGATCCTTTAATCTGAATAATTTTCCGTTGAATGTTCGTTCAACATCAAAAACCGCATCTCCCATAGTGAATCCTCTATCGAAAGGTTTGATATATACTTCACTATTTGGGACCCAATCTCCATTAAAATATGCAACAAATTCTGACATAACTGTTCTCCAAATTGAATTTCGGCCGTTGGTAGGTGCCGTGCAGACTGGATTATAGTTCCACAAAGTATATCGGTCAACTGTGAGGGACCGGCATGGAAAATTTGCGAAGTTAGAAGACGAACTAGTGATTAGAATATAATTTAAGTATATGTACACCAATTGAAACGATTCGAAAAAGATATAACACAAACTTAGACAGTTGTACCTTTTACCATCGAACAATAAAATATATTGTTATAATTCCCGTAGAAGTAGGCAATACTTCGACAGGGATTTTAGGATGTCAGACTAATCATCTATTCACTGAAGGAGCAACAGTAATGAGAGAACGAATCAGAGAGCCTCTTGCGCCAGAGGTCATAACCTATCTGTTCAACAAACAAGTCTTCGGTCACCTAGAAAGAGATTTCAAGCATTTAATGTGGATAAACCAAGCTCACGCTGTAATGCTAATGAAACAAGACATACTACCCAAAAAGACAATATATACACTTCTAACCGCTCTAAAGGAAATGGAGCGTGATGGCATCGAACAACTTAATTTCGATCCCAATCTTGAAGATACTTATTTAAACATGGAGCATGTTCTCATCCAGAAAGTTGGACAAGAAGTCGGAGGAAGACTTCATACCGCCCGCAGCCGTAACGATTTGTATTCTACTATGACACGCCTCGCAGTTCGTGAGCAGTTTCTTAAAATATCGAAAGCATTGTTAGATTTACGTGAAACAATATTAAATTTGGCTGATTCTAATTCTAAAACAGTTATGCCAGGTTACACTCATCTTCAACCTGCCCAACCTACTACGCTTGGACATCACCTCGTAAGCGTGGCTATAGCATTAGAAAGGGATAGCTCCAGGTTATTTGAAGCCTACCCAAGACTAAACATCAACCCATTGGGTGCCTGTGCTTTCGCCGGAACAGGTTTCCCAATAGACCGCGATATGACCAGCAGTCTTCTAGGATTCGATGGCCAAGTCGACAGTACATTAGACGCTGTGGCATCTCGTGACTATATATCTGAAATCCTTGCTAGTTTAACCATTATGGGTATAACTATCAGCAGACTATCCCAAGACATTTATCTCTGGTGTTCCGATGAGTGGAGCATTGCACAAGTCGGAGGTGATGTATCTACAACAAGTAGCATTATGCCCCAAAAGAGGAATCCCTTCGCCTTAGAACATATAAAGGCAAAAGTTGGACATCTAACGGGAGCTTTAATTTCAACATTAACTATCCAAAAAGGACTCAATTTTATGCATTGCCGTGACGTCAGTTTTGAATCAGTAGCACCCATATGGGATGCTTTCGATCAATCAGAAGCAATGATACAGTTAATGCGACGCTCCCTTATTGGAATACAAATAGATAAGAAACTTATGTTGAAGAAGGCTTCTGAGGATTTTGGTACTGCTACTGAACTTGCCGATCTTCTGGTAAGGGAAAAGGACATTCCATTCCGTGTAGCACACAACATAGTGGCAAATGTGGTCGTACGTACACTGGAACAAAGCATGAATTCAAACGAGATATCTAGAGACATTATTGAAAAGGCTGCGATTGAAGTTACCGGTACTTCTATAAATTTAACTGATAAGCAAATTAAACAAGCTCTAGATCCTGTACTAAACCTGGCAAGTAAAAAAGCATCAGGCAGTCCAATAGAATCAGAAACCAAACGGCTTATCAAAAAAGCGAGGCTGAATCTTAAAGTTCAGCAAGAGACAATCACAACTTGGCAAAATCGTAGCGAAAAAGCCTTAAACGAATTGCACACGCTAGTAGATAAAGCCACGTAGTACCAACACGATGACTAGAGAAATAATGCCTAATAGTTGACTCATGTCCAAATGCACCAGAATTCTCATGACGGAATATGAAGAGTATTTTTACCCTTTGTGAAATTTAATATTTCTAAATATTAGTTCCTAAATCTCTTGCTATGATCATCAGTTGCTCCCACGTCTTATCTTCTACATAAACTCCATCCCTCAATCCTTTTTTAGTACGCATATATTCAAGTTCTCCAGGGTAATAAACTTCACTGAACCCAGATGCTAAGGGAGTGTCTTTAAGATACCTTGCGAATTCCGTGGTCTCTCTTTTGAATTCCTCCAGTGGGCGGAAGAATTCCACATTAAAAACTGCCATGAAACATCCATCATTGTGGCGACCTGATGGATCATGCCCAAAACCTAAACCTGTAAGAATTCCTGAAAGGATCTCGATCATTACTGATAGGCCATATCCTTTGTGCCCTTCAGCTCCACCTAATGGTAAAATTACTCCACCTTGATTTGTAGCATTGGGATCAACAGTAGAATTTCCTTCCTTATCTAATAACCATCCTTCAGGAACATTGGTACCTCGTGCTCGCGCAACATTTAGTTTCCCTCCGGCAGCCGCACTGGTAGCCATATCTATAAAAAGAGGGCCATCGAGATTACTTGGTATCGCAATGCAAATAGGATTTGTCCCCAACCTTGGTTCTCGTCCTCCGAAGGGAGCTACAGACTTTGCTGATCTCCCTGAATCAGCTGTCATAAGGCCCACCATACCGGCATTCGCTGCCATTATCGGATAATCTGCCAAACGTCCGACATGGCTTTGTTTGAAAATTGTTGCCGCAGCGACTCCATTATCCCTAGCCTTATCTATTGTAATCTCCATTACGCGTTCAGAAACCACATAGCCGAAACCCCAGTTACCATCAACGACTGTAGCACTTCGTGAATCTTCAATAACAGCGATAGAAGCTCCAGGAACGATATGTCCTCTCTTTATCCGATCAATATATGTTGGTATTAGGATAATACCGTGTGAATCATGACCTGCTAAATTGGCACCAACTGAATGACGGGCAACTATTGATGCTTCCTCGTCATTAGCTCCTGCTCCCATAAGTAATTTTTTTTCTATGTCCATTAATTTATCAACTGCGATAATTGGCATATCATCTCCTTCACTAATCAAAATATATCTACATAATGAACCCAGCCATTATATGGTTGTGCTTAAAAGTTGACGTCTATATTTACTCATGCTATCTTCGGCCCATGTTCTAATATTGCCAAACGTTAACTTTATTTGGCAACCTGACTATATAATCAAAAGCATTAAAGGACCCGAGGTAACCGTATGTCTTTCACACAATTACTCTTTGAAGAAACTCACGATACGTGGCAAAAGGAAATATCGCATCCATTTATAGAGGGTATCGGTACCAGTTCACTGCCTCTTAAAATATTTAGGTATTATATGCAACAGGATTACGTTTTCCTTATAGACTTTTGTAGAACTATTTCATTAGCGGTCGCAAAAGCTAATAAATTAGAAGACATGGGTTGGTTTGCTAAATTACTTGACGAGACCATCAACACTGAAATGTCTCTGCACGTAAGCTTCTCCAACGAATTTAATATTAGTGAAGAAGAACTGAACAATACCGCGCCATCTCCGACAACCCACGGATACACAAGCCATCTCCTTCAAACAGCATTTACTGGTGGAGTTGGGGAAATAGCATCTTCCATACTACCATGTTGCTGGGGATACTCTGAAATCGGACGGATACTTTCACAGAATTATCCCTCTATAGACCAACCCTTGTACTCGAAATGGGTGGAAATGTATAGCTCAGAGGAGTTTCGCCAACTGGCGAATTGGCTAATCACATTTATTGACAGAATAGCCTTAACGAGTGGCGAAATTGAAATGGAACTCATGAAGAAGGCATTTATTTTAAGTGCCAAGTATGAATACATGTTCTGGGATGCAGCTTATAAAATGGAAAGATGGCAGATATGAAATAATAGACATGCAAGCTAACTAGAAAAATATGGGAATTAAATTGAAGACGAATTTACCTAAACAGATCTCTTACTTCATCTCTCAATATTACCGAAATATCGCCTTTTTCAAGTTTAGCATATTCGTATCCTCTCACTATCACCACTGGTATGTTTAATGATTTACCAGTCACTAATTCTGCAGTGGATGCTAATTCATCGGCTATTGCTATATTGGTTACATTTAAACATCGCCCTTGTGCATCTGTTGTTCCTTTATAATCTTTGAGAGGATTAATCCCTGAAATTCCAATTGCGAAATTAACATGTCCTTCTCTCCAAGGTCGACCAAAGGTGTCAGATATTATCACAGATATATTTAAATTACCGACATGTAATTCTATAGCTTTCCTAATCTCATTGGCAGACCTGTCAGGATCCACTGGTAATAAACTTACACAGTCGGTTCCTGGAACATTAGAGGAGTCAATCCCAGCGTTTGCACAAATAAACCCGTGGTTTGTCTCAGAAATAATTATGCCTCTCATCTTATCAACCCTAACAAGTGACCTACTTTCCATAAGTATTAATTCAACCAGTCTAGGATCTTTACCAGTATCAACTGCTAGTTCACAAGCCACGTGGGAGGGAATTACATCGTTTAAGGAAACAATTCTACCTTCGGCTTTAGAGACTATTTTCTGAGTTACCACGAGTATATCCCTATCCTTTACAGGTGTACCTTGGCTTTTTGCCGTTTCGCAAATGATTGGTCCCAATAGGTCGCCCGTCACGACTTCAGGGATTCCAATAATGGGTATCACCTCAATGCGAGGGATCACCGATCCAAACGAGTTGCTCTCTGTATTCTCCATACCGCTGGGTTTATAGCACAGCTCTAACACGGTGTCAACGTAACATTCTTTTAAAGTAAGGCTCCCATGTTATACTCTCTTGGACAATTAATCTCATGTCGTTTGTAGACAGTTGGAGGTCAATATGGACACAATTAGAAGTCCTCTTTTCATACCTGGTAATCAAACCAAAATGCTAAAGAAAGCTTTATCATTAACACCGGACGCGTATATACCGGATCTAGAAGATTCAGTGCCAGTAAACGAAAAAGGAAACGCCAGGGAAATTGTCCGCTCATTCCTGAAGGATTTGTCGTTATTAGGCCCTCTTGTGATCCCTAGGGTTAACTCATTAGATACCGGTTTACTAACTGACGATCTAGAGAGTTTAGTGTGTTCATATTTATATGGGGTATCGATAGGTAAGATCTATTCCGCGAGGGATGTAGAATCAATATCTAGCACTCTGAATGAAATTGAGAAGAGAAAAGGTCTTGAAATAGGACAAACAAAACTAATACTATGGCTGGAAACGGCCAGCGCTATAGTAAATGCGTACGACATATGTGTCTCATCTGAAAGAATAGTGGCGGTTGCGTTCGGAGCAGAAGACTTTACTAATGACATGGAGATTGAACGACTAAATGATGAATTTCAAACTACCTACGCAAAAAGTGCGGTATGCATAGCAGCTAGAGCAGCAGGTATCCCTGCTCTAGACACCCCGTTTTTCAGCTTCCGAGACAACGATGCATTAGAACAGGATGCCAAAATTGCCAAGATGTACGGGTTTAGAGGAAAATTTGCTATACATCCAGATCAAATAGAGACTATCAACAGAGTCTTTTCTCCTTCTCCAGAGGAAATTGAATACGCAAGGCAAGTCATCGCAGCCTCTGAGCAAGCCGAACTTAATGGAAGAGGATCAACTTCCTTAAATGGTAAAGTTATAGACGTCCCTGTGGTAAAAAGGGCCGAAAGTCTCATTAACCTCGCTGAAGGAAGGAAACTTCACTGACTACGATCTTAAATCAAGGTGTTAAGCATGGATAAAATACAGCTCAAAGGAATGGTTTTCTATGGATTTCATGGCGTAGGCCAACCTGAAAGAGATCTAGGCCAGAGATTTATCGTTGATTTAGAAATGGAACGAGACCTAAATTTAGCTGGCCTTACAGACAACCCCGAAGACACAGTTAATTATTCTCGGGTATATACCGTAGTGAAAGATATACTAGAAGGTCCGAGTCGTAAGCTACTGGAAAACTTAGCAGAAACTATAGCACAAAAAGTTTTAAGTGAGTTCAAGATAAATAGTATAAAGGTAATCGTTAAAAAACCAGAAGTACCGATCAAGGGCAGTATTCTAGCATATGCTAGTGTGCAAATAGAAAGGTCAAAAAAAGAAATTAAATAATTCCCGATTTCAATATCCTCATCAATCCATGTACCCTTATGCTAATATCAACCAATTGAACTGTAAGACAATCATTTCATCATTGACGACATCTGGATGGGATGATTAGAATTACACTGTCTTGGGCCAAACCAAACCTGAACTTGAAGGCAGCATCACTATGAAAGCCATAGGTAAAATGACGAAAACCTATAGCCCGCAATCGGTGGAGTCTAGAATATATGAATTTTGGAACAAGAACGGTTATTTCATCCCGAAAATAGACAGGGAGAAGAAACCTTTCACCATTATAATGCCTCCACCTAACGTAACTGGTGCACTGCATATGGGACACGCTCTCACTACCGCACTGGAAGATCTAATGATTCGTTGGAATAGAATGCTGGGCAAACCGACATTATACCTACCTGGGACCGACCACGCGGGCATCGCCACACAAGTTGTCGTTGAACGTATGCTCGCAAATGAGAATATCACACGTCACGATTTAGGTAGAGAAAAGTTTATTGATACCATATGGCAATGGGTAGATAAATATGGTGGGACCATATATAAGCAGATGGAACGTCTTGGGGCTTCATGTGATTGGTCTCGTAAGGCTTTTACGTTGGATGAGAATCCTGCAAAAGCAGTTCGTGCAACGTTTGTTAATCTCTATAGAAAGGGCCTTATTTACCGAGGAGAGCGAATAACGAATTGGTGTCCACGTTGTTTAACGGCATTGTCTGACTTGGAAGTCAAATATGTAGAAGAAACTGCAAGTCTATATTACATACGTTACAAGACAGTTAATGGACTTGACTCAATAATAATATCTACAACTAGACCGGAAACACTTCTAGGCGATACTGCTGTAGCGGTGAACCCGTGTGACGAACGATATGAACATCTTGTAGGACTTAAAGTAGTGCTACCAATCTTGAATAGATTTATACCTATTATTGCGGATGATGCGGTTGAGAAAGACTTTGGCACAGGTGCCCTTAAAGTTACTCCGGGACACGACCACACAGATTTCGAAATTGGTCAGCGAAATGGATTGTCTACAATCAATATTCTATCCCAAAACGGTAGAATGAACGATGCTGCAGGTCCTTATGTTGACCAGGATCGATTCGACGCAAGAAAAAGAATTGTAAGTGATCTTGAAACCGCTGGCTTACTTGAGAAAACTGAATCATACCACCATTCCGTTGGCCACTGTGACCGGTGTAACGAGATAGTTGAACCTATGATAAGCAATCAGTGGTACGTAAAGATGGAACAATTGGCGGCACCGGCAAAAGCTGCAGTTTCTGAAGGTAAAATTAATATAATCCCAGACCGGTTTACAAAAGTGTATTTTAACTGGCTGGACAATATTCGGGACTGGTGTATTAGCCGTCAATTATGGTGGGGCCACCAGATTCCGGTATGGTATTGCGATGATTGCAAGGAAATTACAGTAGAATACGAGGATCCTAAATTCTGCTCCCATTGTGATTCTGTTAATCTTAATCGCGATCCAGACGTGCTAGACACATGGTTTAGCTCGGGACTTTGGACTCATTCAACCTTGGGATGGCCAGAAAAAACTCAAGATCTTGACTACTTCTATCCTACAAACGTAATGGAAACCGGTTACGACATACTTTTCTTCTGGGTTGCCCGCATGATTTTCATGGGTATAGAAAATATGGGCCAAATCCCCTTTGAAACGATTTACTTACATGGACTCGTACTAGATCCGGAAGGGATAAAGATGAGTAAAACCAAAGGGAATGTGTTAAATCCTCTGGATCTAGTAGATTTATATGGTGCGGATGCTCTGCGGTTTGCACTAACTACGGGTACTGCTCCGCGAAACAACATACGGCTAAAAGAACAAAAGATAGAGTCAAGAAGGAATTTCGCGAATAAGATTTGGAACGCCTCTCGTTTTGTTGTTTCCAAAGTTGAGGAATCTACGGCTCTAAATGATTGGACTGATGAACCAGAAGTCTCTCACTTGCACGATCGCTGGATTATTAGCAGGCTTAATAAAATAACAGATCAAGTATGTAGATTAATGGAAGGATATCAATTTAGCGAAGCTCAAAGAGTCTTGCACGATTTCCTATGGGGGGAATATGCCGACTGGTATATAGAAATGACTAAAATCCGCCTTTATCAAGGCAACATTATTGTAGACAACCCGACATCTATACTGGCCCATGTTTTGGAAAAAACACTTAGACTGTTACATCCGTTTATGCCCTTTATAACTGAAGAGATCTGGCAGACCCTTAGAAAATACCTACCTCAGCCCGATAATCAATCAGCTGCTATTATAGTGGCGCCATATCCCTCACCCAACTTTGATTTGCAAGATGATGACGCAGAAACAGATGTAGAAATAATCATGGGAATTGTCCATGCCATAAGGAACGTTAGGGCAGAGTTTAAAATTTCACCCTCTGCAAAATTGCCAGTCACTATCAACGCTTCCAACGCAATAGACATCATCAAGTCTGAATCCAATACAATAATGTCCCTAGCACGGGTTGAAGAACTGAAAGTATTATCCGGGGAAGCAAATGCATCAGATCAAGATGTTACAGTTGTGCTATCAATAGGAACGATAACCATTCCTGTAGGTAATCTGGTAAATCTAGTCAAAGAACGAGAACGATTGTTAAATGAGATTAGAGATATAGATACAAATATAAGTAAATTGACTACACGATTGGCCGATCCAAAATTTCTTTCGAAAGCACCAAAGGAAGTTGTTGGACGCGAGCGAATACGATTAGAGAATATTGAGGATCGTCGCGATAAACTGATCGAAACGATTTCCCGGATCCGTAAAGATTGAATCGTCAGATAAGCTACGACGTTTAGTATTAAATCATAACCGTCCCTTCTTAGTATACTGCAAAAGAGAATTGAGATTTATGCCACCGCTAGAACGGAATGGTAAAATTATAATCTTAGCTTCAGCGTTTCGCTCTATAGATTATGGTTTCCTAAGTGTCTTCCTCGGAGTCTATCTAAGTCTACTTGGTTTCAGTGTCTTTGAAGCTGGATTAATATTTAGCTCAATAATGGCCGGTGGAGCATTAAGCAATCTGGTATCCACCTATAAAGGTGACGAGATAGGGCGGAAGCGCATGCTGATATGTATGTCTACGCTAATGATCGCCGGAGGAATATTATATCCATTAGCATCTAGTCTTGCTCTGTTTATTTTCATCAGTTTATTCGCCATGACAACTGCTACAGGTGGTGATAGAACTGCATTCTTGTCATTAGACATGGCGATATTATCCCAGCACTCCGAAAACCAACACCGTACAACGATATTTAGTTTTTACAACTTAGTGGGTATGGCCGGTAAGAGTCTTGGAGCGCTATTGATACTAACTCCTGTATTGTTTCAGTCCTGGCTAAACATGGAAGAAGTTTCTTCATTCAAAGCAGTTTTTGCAATTTACAGTTTAATCGCCTTCAGTGGGATATTAATATATAGCCGACTATCTCCAGCAGCCGAATTAATACAGTCCGATCTTCCTCCAGTAAGTGAAATCGTCAAGGCAGAATCAAGGCATGCTATTTATCGGCTAGCTATCCTTTCATCTATAGATGCCTTCGGTGGTGGCTTCATGGTTAGAAGTTTTATATCGTTTTGGTTTACAAACCAATTCGGCACTACACTAAATAGTATAGCCATTATATTTTTTGCTGGGCAATTACTCAATCTAGTTTCTGTGTGGGCATCAGCTCCTATAGCACGCAGGATTGGATTAGTAAAAACTATGGTTTTTACTCAGATTATTTCCAACCTTCTTTTAGGAGTCATGGCTTTCGCCGGAAACTTTTGGGTTTGTATCTGTCTTTACCTTCTTAGAGAACTATCAAACCACATGGATGTGCCCACAAGGCAATCTTATATGATGGCTATAGTACCGGAAGAATCAAGAACTAAGGCAGCAAGTATAACGAACCTAGCCCGAGCCATCGCTCAAATCATAAGCCCTACAACCGGAGGTTCTTTGGCTCACGTCACTTTTATCGGGATGCCATTTTTAACAGGAAGTGCAATTAAGTTGGTTTACAACGGAGCGTTATTTATAATGTTTAGAAAAATTAAAGCACCAGAAGAAATTTCACGTAGCAAACCATATATTGATACGAATAAATTAGACTCCTAGAAACAAAGGGCTCGTTATAGTAGGCATTCGACATGGCCAATCTACGAATGGTGTTGTATTAATAAGACGTGAGATTCAGGCATTCTATTACTGGATCTAATCAGTCTCAGTTTGGCCAACCCTTTTGAAGTATCACTCGCGATCTTCGCTTTATCCGAATTTCTTATACGGTATTTAAAGAGCCAGTATTTAAACTCCGTGAACTGACTTAGGCGAATAATGCCAGTCTGATCATACTTCTTTTCTCCCATGAAACAGTTCAGTAATTGAAGCATAGGTTTCCTATATATCCTCAAATATATTTTATCGGTCAGATCATCCTCATATCGGATACCATTGCTGATTTGGCGTTTTCTCACTTCTTCTTCAACGGCTAACTGTAAAGCTTCCTCTACGGTCACACCATAGAAGTAATTGAGGTATCCCCTGTATTTCTCTACACCTATCAGTTCTTTGAAACGACCCACATCGAATCTTTTTGGGAAATTACCTGTAAACAACAAATCTTCGAGTTCTTTTTGAGGTATAAGATCACTATTGTCGTAGCATAGTCGTTCAGCAAGT
Source organism: uncultured Dehalococcoidia bacterium (assembly GCA_964431885.1). Lineage (GTDB taxonomy): Bacteria > Chloroflexota > Dehalococcoidia > Lucifugimonadales > CAUZEB01 > CAUZEB01. The sequence continues at coordinate 12,684 of CAYSLK010000127.1, forward strand.
AGCAACCAATTAAAAGCTTCTCCTTCTATGAAATAATTGTAGTCTCTCCCTTTAAATGTCTCGTTAGGCACGGTCCATTCTGAAACGGCCTTTAAAAGTGTCTCTGGCCATTCACAACCATTTGTTAAAGCAGATCGGAAATCGGAAATGCAACTAGCCTTTGAATTGGTTTCTGCTTCCTTTATTTCATCTGGAATTTTACCCATTTTTAGCTAGTACCTTTTTGCGTTGAGCTTTCTCCATATTCAAATATTTCTCGAATTCCTTATAATTCAGAGTGTTTACAATATTCTCAGGTTCGCACCACCCTCTTTTAGCCACAGCGATTCCAAATTTCAAATTGTCTAACGATTCAATACTGTGCGCATCAGTTGTTATTACCATAGATACTCCCATCTGTCTCGCTTGCAAAACGTGAATATCCTTTAGATCTAGCCTTTCAGGAGAAGAGTTTATCTCCAATGCAGTACCAGTGTCAGCCGCGGCTCTAAAAATGGCATCAAAATCAGCGTCAATGGATTTACGCTCACCTATTAGTCTTGTTGAAAGATGTCCAATTACAGAAATATATGGGTTCCTCATTGCTTTTATGATTCTCTCTGTCATTATCGATGAACTTTGACTCATGCCCGAATGTATAGAGCCAATAACCCAGTCTATATCCTTCAAGACATGGTCAGGATAATCGAGAGATCCATCACCTCTTATATCCATCTCTGTGCCACTTAGGACTTCTATACCGCCTATTGCTTTACTAGCCTTCCTTAGACGGCACTTATGTTGATTTAATCTTTCTACATCAAGACCATTTGCGATCCCTCTACCTACTGAGTGATCCGTAATGGCAATATAATCCAAACCACGATCTTTAGCAGCTTGAACCATGTCTTCTATAGTATCTTTCCCGTCACTCCAATCAGAATGAACGTGTAAATCTCCCCTGATATCACCTTCTTGTACCAATACAGGAATCTGCCCTCCACGTGCCTTAACAATTTCAGACAATCCAATCCTTAATTCTGGCGGAATATACTGAAGACCTAATCTCGAATAAAAACTTTTTTCATCGCCGAAGAATTCAATTTCCCCGGTTTCCATATGGGTAATACCGTATTCATTTAAAGAAAAATTCTTTCTGTGAGCGTAATTTTTTAAACTAATTAAATGCTGTTGATTTCCTGTAAAATATTGCAGCATTGCCCCTAAACGAGAACGCGACACCACTCTACAATCTACCTTAATACCACTTGCAAGCATGACCGTAACTTTCGATTCTTCTCGCTCTAGGACACTAATTGAGTTTTGTAATTGAATTAATGAATTTATAGCGGCCTCTGGTTTCTCAGTAACGCAGATTAAGTCAATGTTTCCTATAGTCTCTTCAAATCTCCTCAGGCTTCCCGCTATTATCAAGTCCTCAATACTTTCACACTTCGTTGCTAATGCTTCCACTAACAACTTCGCTTCACGGTTAGCAATCGAAATTGGGAATTTATTATCCTTATTCTGTAAGAATTCAATTTCCCTGAGAATATTATTACCCAACTTCTTACCGACGCGAGGTAAATCCTTTAGTCGGTCTTGTCGTATAGCGGTTTCCAACTCCGTAATATTCGTGACTCCAGCCTCTTTCCACAATATTCGTGCAGTTTTAGGGCCAATGCCAGATATTTTCATTATTTCTAAAAGGCCACTGGGAAACTCTGATTTCAATGTTTCGAGATACTTCAGGCCACCAGTAGAAAGCATTTCATTAATTTTTTCCGATATTGCACGACCTATACCGGAAATTTCTCTCAGGTTTTTACCTTCCGCAACCATGCGTTGAATGTCTTCAGGGTACCTCTCTATCGTTCGCGAAGCCCTTTGATAGGCTCGTACCGTGAATACATTCTCGCCTTTGACTTCGAGCAGATTGGCTATTGTTTCAAATATTTCGGCTATTTGGGAATTATCCATTGTAAAACTCTTAGTGTCTCTATTAAATGCGGACCGTGCCTTACGCAAAGGGACGCCATCCTATGGATTATTTATTGTGGTAATTTTATCTTGGTTATTTGAGTGAGTGTAAATCAAACTATTCTGTCAGAAGCCGTACATTGACTCAGACATTCAAGTTCAATCTTTATTCCTTATGTACCACAGCATTTTTTATACTTTAGACCACTGCCACAGGGACATTGCTGGTTACGTCCAACCTTACGAGTACTCACTCCCACGGGTTCGGTTAATTTAATACTAGCACTCTGGGTCTTCGTATTGTTCCCGTACTGTGTATGCCTATGCTGATTTACATTATGAGACTTTGTATTATTTCCTTGAGGCATTCCTACGTGAAAAATTGTGTGCACTATATCATGCTGTATCCTCTGTTGTAACTCTTGAAATTTAGTATGTCCTTCCGTTTTATACATAACCAGAGGATCTCTTTGACCATACGCATAAAGGCCAATACCTTGCCTCAAATTTTCCATAGCTGTAAGATGCTGAACCCAATTTGTATCTAAGATACGTAACATAACTTGACGTTCAGCGTTACGCATAGCTTCACTAGAAATACCTTCTTCAATAGATTCATACATGTAACTAGCATGTTCTAAAACTGTATTTTCTATTGATTCATGGGACATATCGGAAATTACACCAGGATCAGTAAGATCAGATGAAAGTGGAAATATGGCCTGCAGCTCACTTATCAATGCAACCGTATCCCAGTTATCGGGTGCTACTTTGTCGAGATAGGCATCCATTATATCTATCAGTTCACGCTCGATCATAGACTGTATATTCACCTTATGACTCGGTTCTGTTAGTATCTTGTTGCGCTCTTTATATATAATATCCCTGTGCGTGTTTACAACATCATCATATTCAACTAAATGTTTACGTATTTCGAAGTGATATGCCTCAACTTTAACTTGTGCACTCTCTATGGATCTGCTTACCATCTTATTTTCAACCGAACTATCCTCATCAAATCCCGCCCAGTCCATTATAGATTTAATACGTTCTCCACCAAAACGACGCATGAGTTCATCGTCGAGTGCAACATAAAAACGAGAGCTCCCAGAATCCCCCTGACGTCCTGATCTCCCTCGCAACTGGTTATCTATTCTTCTAGCATCGTGACGTCCCGTTCCAATTATATGGAGACCTCCGCTCTTTACTACAGCTTCATGATCTTTTTCCCATTGGTCCAAAGTCATATTGAGACTGTCAGGGTTCCCACCCAAAACAATATCAGTACCACGGCCGGCCATATTTGTTGCAACAGTAACAGCTCCCGGTCGTCCAGCTTCAGCTATGATGTTCGCCTCTCGTTCGTGCTGTTTTGCATTAAGTACTTCATGAGGGATTCCCGATCTTTTGAGAGAAGCACTTAGCATTTCCGATTTATCTATATCTGTGGTACCGACTAATACTGGTTGTCCCGCAAGATGGCGATCCCTAATCTCATTAATTACCGCATTAAATTTGGCACGTTCATCTTTATAAATTAAATCTGCTTTATCATCCCTAACCATAGGTCTGTGTGTCGGTATTTCCATTACTTCTAAATCATAAATTTTCATGAATTCTTCTGCTTCAGTAGCTGCAGTGCCAGTCATACCACTCAGTTTCTCATATAATCTGAAATAGTTTTGTAGTGTTATAGTTGCATAGGTAATACTTTCTCTTTGAACAGTTACCCCTTCCTTGGCTTCAAGGGCTTGATGTAGTCCATCAGAAAAACGACGCCCTTCCATAAGGCGCCCTGTGAATTCGTCCACAATCGTTACTGCACCATCTCTAACGACATATTCACGATCCTTGAGATATAAAGCTCGGGCCTTTAAAGCATTCTCTATGAAGTGCACTTGATCATAATTAGAAAGTTCGTACAGGTTTTTTAAGTTGAGCATTTTTTCAGTCTTGCTAATGCCTTCTGGAGTTAGGGACACTGCACGGTGCTTTTCATCTATTACATAATCACCAGCTTCGTTAAGATTAGTTACAAGTCGGGCAAATTTATAGTATTCTTTAGGAGATCGTTCGGCAGGTCCGCTTATAATGAGTGGAGTTCTAGCCTCGTCAACCAATATATTGTCTACTTCATCAACAATTGCATATGCTCGTTCTCGTTGCACACGCTGAGACAAGTCAATCACCATATTGTCTCTGAGATAATCGAAACCAAATTCGTTGTTGGTTCCGTACGTGATATCCGCATTATAAGCCTCTCGACGACTGACAGTTCGTAATCCATTCAAGCCTCTTTCCTTATCTTGAATGTTGGGATCATAAAGAAACGCTCCATCATGCTGGAGGACTCCTACAGAAATCCCCAATAAGCTATAGACCTGTCCCATCCATTGGGTATCACGACGGGCGAGGTAATCATTAACGGTAACAACGTGGACGCCTCCACCTTTCAGAGAATTTAGATAAGCTGGCAATGTAGCCACTAAGGTTTTGCCTTCTCCAGTTCTCATTTCCGCAATCTTTCCTTGATGTAAAACAATCCCGCCAATGAGTTGAACATCGTAATGTCTTTGTCCCAGAGTTCGTTTGGCCGCCTCTCTAACAGTAGCAAACGATTCGGCAAGTATTTCAGATATATCACATCCTTCGCTTAATAAGCGTTTAAATTTAGTCGATTCATTTCCAAGCTCTTCATCTGAAATGCTCGTGTAATAAGATTCTAATTCATTTATTTGGTCCACGAGAGGCATGAGCTTCTTTAAGTCCCTCTCAGTGGATCCACCTATTAATTTCACTAAATTCTTGAGCATGGGCTCTTCATCCTCTTTTCAATTATATGGAAACCTCTTGCTAAGACTAAAATGCCAGTCAGGATTTTCAAATATGAAAATAAAAGTGTTGTCTTACAATCATAGATAAACTACTTAAACATAGCTTACACATTTATTTATCGAACATTGCACCTACAGAAAGGCCACTGTGAATCCGATTTATTGCTTCGCCCAACAGTGGAGCTACAGACAGCACTTTCATTTTAGTATCTAACTTGGAAGCAGCCACAGGCAAAGTGTCGGTAACAACGATTTCCTTAACTTCACTATTGTACAAAACTTCAACAGCGTTTCCACAAAATACAGGGTGTGTAACTGAACAATAGATATCGCCTGCTCCGTGGTCTCTTACGGCTTCGGCTGTAGCTACCACCGTACCACCAGTACTGATTTCATCGTCGATGATAAGTGCCACCTTACCTTCCACGTCCCCTATCAAGTTAGCCGCTCTGACATTGTCATCATTTCCCAATCGCTGCTTTTCCACAATAGCTATAGGTGAATCAAGAATACTAGCCGTGTCTCGTGCTCTTTTTGCATCACCAGCGTCAGTAGCCGTCACGACGACATTAGAGAGTTCTCTTTCACCGTAATAGCGTCCCAACATTGGAACAGCGGTTAATTCATCAACCGGAATATTAAAAAACCCTTGAATTTGACCAGCGTGTAAATCGACAGTGAGTAGACGATTAGCTCCAGCAGTCTCTATTAAATTCGCAACAAGACGAGCGCTAATAGGAACTCTAGGTTGATCCTTTTTATCACTACGTCCATAAGCATAATATGGTACTACCGCTGTAATGCGACCAGCTGAAGCTCTTTTGGCGGCGTCTATCATTATCAATAATTCCATAATATGGTCATTCACAGGCGAAGTTATGGGTTGAACCAGAAAAACATCCTTTTCTCGAATATTTTCTCTTATCCTTACAAACGTCTGATCGTTACTGAACTTAAATACTTCACATTTACCAAGATTGATTTGCAGATATGAACAAATATCTGCAGCTAAGCCCGGATGCGCATTTCCGGTGAATATTTTCAGGTCTGTAATACCAGCCATAATACTTCCTATTAATATTTTTATTTGATAAGGCTGTTTCCTTATTTGAGCCATAGTGGCTCTAAATTGGGGTACCTTCCACAGCATTATAGCATAACATTTTTGCGTCGATTAATATGGATTTATGTGATACTGTATTTCGGGAAATCATGGTCTTATTTTTTATAAGCGAAGTACATGATGGTTCAAATTTAGTTTTGCACAGCTTGATTATAATATACTATGTCAGATCTCTATCTAGACAATTTCTATAAGACATTAACGTGAAGTGGCGCATGCATAAATTTCCCGAGGGGTTACCAAAATATCCCAAAATACGTCCCGTTAATTCTACATTGATTAAATATAAGGGACATAACTATCTTAAACTCGGTGATCCGATGTCAATGTCAGATCAATCAATTCTAATTCCTGAACACCTAGCATACGTAATCCAAGTTTGTGATGGAACGAAAGATATCGTTGAAATGAAAAACTTAATGAGCCACAACCATGGACTCGACCTATCCATCGACACGATTACAGAATTATTACGCTCTCTGAACGAAGTATTGCTAATCGAAAATGGAGGATTCAAACAGGTTAAAGAAAAGATGTTAAAAGAATATATTGATTCAGATTATAGAACTCCGTATCATGCCGGTGCAGTATATCCTTCTGATCCATCCGAATTAACGGATTTATTAAATGAATATTGCAGAGCAATAGGACGTGAAGAATGTAGAGTTAATGTAACCGGCGATCTCGCAGGCATAATCTCTCCCCACATAGATTACGCGCGAGGTCAAAGAACCTATGCACAACTCTGGAAAACAGCTTGGACCGATTTAAGAGAGATCGAATTAGTTATCGTTTTAGGCACGGATCACTACGGTGGCCCAGGCCAAATAACATCAACTTTTCAGGACTATGCAACCCCTTTGGGCATTCTATCAACTGAAATTTCAGCTGTGCAAACACTAGAAAAAGAAATGGGTAAGGAATTCCTCTTTAGAGAAGAATTTCACCATATTAAAGAACATTCTCTCGAGTTGGCCTTGGTATGGCTTCACTATTCCCTTAAAATTAGCCGCCTTCCTTCCATACCTATTGTTCCTATACTATGCGGATCCTTTTCCACTTTCATCTCTGCTGAGAAAAATCTATACCGAGACAAGAAAATAAACACATTAATCCACTGCCTTAAACGAATCATGGAAGAAAGAAAGACGCTGGTTATATCAGCAGGTGATCTCGCCCATTTAGGTCCAGTATTTGGAGATAGTGCTCCAATGGATGAGGAGTCGAGAATTAAACTTAAAAAAGCCGATTATAAATCATTAGATGCTATATGTAATAGTAATCCTAAAGAATTCTTTGAAATTTCCCAAAGAGAGTCAGACTACCGGAAAATCTGCGGTCTATCTCCAATATATATCGCACTAGAATTACTTACGGGAGCAGTAGGCGAACATCTAGGATATAAACAATGTCCTGCTAGCAATCAGGGTGACTCAATAGTATCAATCGCCGGGGTATTACTTTACAAGTAACTAGTATCATGACATGAAAGTTTTATTTAGTCAGAAACGTCAAACCGTTCAGACTCAGGGTGTCTAGACCAAAGTAGACCAGCATCCGACATTACACGTGCACGTTCGGGACTAGATTTCCAGCATTCGTAGATGGCCTCACTATCCCATAAAACCAATGTGGTGATTTTTGTGGAATCTTGACGAGAGTATAGTGTTCGTCTACTGACGAACCCAGGGGCCTTACTTTGTGCTAATCCATTACTATTTAAGAGTGTTTTGCCTCTTTCTATATCAATTTTATTGGTCCAGTGGTGAGTAAGAACTCCTATCATAAAACTCCCCTTACAGTCAGACTTTCTTTTCACAAGAATCCATAATCCCCTTACAACAGCAAATATTAATCTCTCCATACCTGTTTAAAGAGTCTTAGCCAGTTGCCTCCCATGATTTTAGACAGATCATCTTCACTATATCCGCGCCTAGAGAGCTCTTTACGAACATTTATTAATTTATCAGGCGTCTCCATGCCTTCAGGATGAATGACTGGGTCAGGATAAGGTACTGGCCTCGGTTGGTATTTTGTGCCTTGTTGTGAGAAAAGATAATCAAAGAAGTCTTTTGGTTGATCTTGAGTGTAATCAGTGCCAATAGCAACATGATTAACACCAATCCTGTCCACCAAATCATCTATAGCATCTACGTAATCCTGTATCGTAGATTCGAAACCTTTCCTTAGAAATGGAGGGAAGGCATTAGCTCCTACAACTCCTCCTTTCTCTGCTAGTAATTTTAATGCATCATCTGGTTTGTTCCGAGCATGATTGGAAAATGAACGCGCATTGGCATGTGTGAAGGCGACAGGCTGCTCAGACATTTCTATAGTCTCCAATGTTGTTTCATCTCCCACGTGGGAAAGATCTATAAGAATGCCCAATCGATTCATTTCTCCTATAGCATCCACACCAAATTTACTTAACCCGTCATCATTCCGTTCGTAACAACCATTTCCTAACAGGTTCCGTTCGTTATATGTTATCTGGATTATCTTTACTCCAAGAGCATGAAATAATTCGAGCCTATTAAGATCGTTACCAATAGGATTAGCGTTTTGCCAACCTAAAACGACACCCACCTTGCCATTATTTCTTGCGTCCTCAATATCTGATACTGACTTAGCTTGCACCATCAAATCTTCATACTGTTTGAATCGATTAAACCAGGTAGCAATATTATCCATAGTATGGTGATAATCTTCCCATACCGCAATTGTGGCGTTAATAGCAGTAATATCACCAGAATGTAAACTTTTAAAGACTTCTGGACTTTCCCAATTGCTCACATTCAGACCGTCTATCATTATATCTTTGCCATCATTAAACGAGCTTTGTTCGACCAATCTGATCTCTCCTTTCAAAAACCCAGTTAGTTTATTAAAACAGAATTATTATATTTCATATCAAACCTACTTATTCGATCACCCTCAATAAAATATTGCCTATAACCCAGTAAATAAGAAAAGGGTGTTTCAAACCAGGCCGACTATCGACGGTATTTTCATTTAACAAAGAAAGAGGCCTAAGTACAGGTATCTAGTTTAGGCATCTACACAGGATCTTTATTACAAACCGGCTTTTTCAAAGCGATGAACATAAAAAATCCCGGGAGGGCTGCTAAAGCAATAATTTTGAACCCGAGACTGTAACTAAAATAATCAGCAAAATATCCAGCGAACACGGGGCCAATAATCATCCCAATCATCATTATGGTTTGCGATATACCCATTATCATAGCATATGATTTCCTTCCAAAATATTCCCCTCTAATTGAGATTAAGACTGGGGTCCGTATTCCCCAAGAAAATCCCTGAATGAGTGCCGACACCAACACCAATGTGTAATCGTCTGCAATGGCAAGTAAGTATAAACCTGCACTGTGGCCTAATATCGTTACCGACGCTATATAAGCCTTATTATATTTATCACCAATGAATCCACCGATTACCTGACCTAACATGCTTGTAGCGGTCATGGCCATCACTATCGTAGCCGCTGAATTCCTGGAAAACCCAAGAATACTCTCTAAATAGGGTACCTGGTGAAGGCTTACTACAGAAATAATTAATAAGGCTAAACTATGTCCTGTAGCCATCAGCCAGAACGCTTGGGTCTTTACAGCCTGTTTGACAGTAAAATCAGTCCCGTAATGCGAGCTGATATTCTGAGCTATAGATGTCTCGTTTAAAGAGTCCAGTAGTGGCGCAGATTTTGGTTCTGCATTTGCATTATCACCGTCAGGCTTATATCCATACGGCTCTGGCTCATAACGTATTATTCGTGAGATTGGTATACCGATACACATAACAATAATACCGGCTATTATAGCCGTTGATCGCCAGCCGTAAGAAGTTATCAAGAAGGCAAGGAGTGGTGGGCAGAGCACACCACCGATTCCCATTCCCAACATGCCAAAGCCTGAAGCCCTGGCTCGTTTCTTACGGAACCAGTTATTTATGGCTGCCATGGAACCGGTAAAACCTCCAGAGCCGGCTCCTAAGGCAATGATTATGAAAACCGTATAGAAGGTAAATATCGAGTTAACTAAACTCAGCAGGATAAACCCTACACCGAATAAAACCATACATACGGATATGACATTTCGCGGTCCGAAGCGTTGAATGAGATACCCTTCTAACGGTCCTAACGCTCCTCCTTCTACCCTGCTAATCGCAAAGGCCAAGGAAAGTACGGTTCTACTCCAACCAAACGCATTTCTCATTGGTTCGAAAAAAAATCCGAAACCCACGAAAAATAAGCCCCCGGACAAACCCATGACCACGGCACCAGCCATGACTATCCACCATCCATAGAAGATAGAGCGCTGGTATTTCAGATATGCAATTTTCACTTAATTAAACTGCATTTAAGTTTATTGGCAGAACATTTAGTAAAAATATTATATTTCATATTGACAACCGGTATCATTTAGCCTCCGACTTTATACATGTGAAATTCTCTATATCCCGTGGTCACTCTTATATACCCAGCTAAATATTGATCTATTTCTTCATTTCCTGTGTCGACTAGTAGTGGCCGTCTTTCAAGTGAAAGCAATTTATCCTTTGTAGCTGCAACGATAATGTTCTCTTTGCCAACTCGTTTTATAATGCTTGGACTTACCTGCTGATTACCTCGACCGAAAATGTAACCTTGTCCACCTATAACAGTAACTACTATTCTTGCCACTCTGCGATAAGTAAGCTTCATAAGTTCTTGTTCGTTAACATCACTTGCAAGTAATTTCTTATCCAGTACTACATCCACTCCCAGCAAAGTATTCTTTAAGTCTAGTTTGTCCATGATAACTTTAGTGGTCGTTCCCGGACCAATAATATATAGAGTCCGTTCATCCATCTCATTGACTATCTCAGAAGCAATGCCAAGCACAGCCTCTTTCTCTGTTCTAATACTTCCTGATTTCGCACTTTGAACAAATCTTCGTTCCTCCGGTATTTTTAAATAGCCATATAACTTGGCTGTGACTACTCCAGATCGAAATGCCTCCTCATCGATATCCATTACTTCGGCATCACGCATGTTCAGTGTTTTATTTTCCAGGTATACGCGGACCGCTTCACCAGCATGTCTCGGACTTAAAGCATATACGCCAGAATGGATTTTGACTCCCGCTGGTATCCCTAGTACAGGTATTCTTTGGCCTACAGCATTATAGATATCTCTGGCCGTACCATCACCTCCAGCAAACAATATTAAATCAACACCTAGCTTTTCCATATCTATAGCCGCATTTCTGCTATCTTCCGGGGTGGTGTAGGCTGAATTCTCTTTACCAATAACAGTTGGGGTAACTCCGCATAACTGAGCTTCATTTTCACCCATATCACCGGGATAGGTCACAACTTCTACTTCATCCTTAAATTTAGTAAGGGGTTTGAGGGCTTCTACCGCTCTACTGGGTGCCTCAGGCTTCGCTCCCAAAGCTCTTGCCTTAGCTAAAATATCGGGACCATCACTTCCTTTTAATCCGACACGACCTCCCATACCTGCTACGGGATTGACTATAATTCCTATTTTCTTCAAACCTTTAAACCACCTTCTTGAAATCAAGAAACCCGTCCTTAATTACGACGCAGAGCCGATTTACAAGACGGGTTTCTCTTGTCATGTTTTATATACTATTATCCATTAGTCATTAATTAATGAACTAACAGTTTAGCTGCCACCTCTGATTTTTTGATATCTCCGCCAGCTCACAGCTATCCTTTCTGGCTCATCAATACTAGGATTAGGTACTTTGTGTACTACCTGATTGTGAGGCGCACTTTGAACCAGTTCAGGATTCTCATAAGCCTCCTTAGAAATCTGCGCTAAAACGGCAACGTACTCATCTATATCATCCTTTGAATATGATTCGCATGGTTCCAAAGTAAACGGTTCCGGAACAACCCACGGGTGATGGCTCATCCAGTAATGCTGCAATCCATAATCTGACATCCTACGCTGCACGTCTTCTGAACCCACACCTGTATCCTCATATAATTTTTCCCAACTATATCTGACCTGTTCCAATCTTCTTTTACCTTCAGCGTACCAGACTGTTACCCCAGGCACTTCTCTAAGTTTCTTTTCCATATAATTGCTATTTAGCACGGCGCACTCAGCTGCTTCTCTAAGTCCATCGGCACCATGACTTCTTATCCATGAATAAGCCTTGAGTAATGAATTCGCATTACCAAAGAAGGATCGGACTTTACCTATGCTATCATCGATATCATAATCTAAATAATACTTTTTCCCGTCATACGCTACTCCTGGTTTAGGGGGAAAGACGGCCAAATCCTTAGTAAATCCAACAGCTCCCACAGAATTTCCCATACAACCATGGGGAACAGAGAATGTTTTGTGTAAATTGAAATGGCACAGATCAAATCCTGCCTCTTTAGCTCTTGCAATCCCCAGCATTCCATTCGCATTTGCCTGATCGTAATAACACAACGCACCTGCTTGATGTGCCGCATCCACATACTCTCGTATCTTAGGATTGTATATACCTGTATCTTCAGGGTTTGTTATGAATATACCAGCTGTCCGATCCGATAGAGCAGCCTTCATAGCTTCCAGATCTGGATATCCCCCTTCATCGGGCATCAAAGTAATTACATTGTACCCAGCCGTACTAGGTGCAGCGGAATCACAAGGATGTGAAAACATCGTTGTGATAATCTCATTTCGTTGGGTATCACCTCTAGAGTCATGATACGCCCTGATTATAGAGGCCCCAGTGTAAACCCCTTGAGCTCCTCCGGAAGGTTGAAAGGTAAAACCGTCCATTCCAGAAATTTCTTTGAGGTAGCTCTCAAGATTATATATATATTCCAAAACGCCCTGCATGGTTTCTTCAGGCTGAAGCGGGTGCACCTCAGTGATCCCCGGATGGCGAGCCACCATATGCTCTTGTACCTTAGGACTATACTTCATAGTACAGGTACCTTGGCTTATATCTATGGTGACGTCAGTACCCATAGTCTCTTGAGACAAATGCATATAATGTCGTAAAACCCGCATTTGATTCACTTCCGGTAATGCTGGGGCCTCTGTTCGCCTCAATCCATCAGGCAATGCAGACACTCCATCACCAATTGTACTCTGGACTTCGTCTTCGGCCTCTCGTACCAATATTCCTCTTTCACCTGGAACACTCATCTCAAAGATAATTTCTTCATCCCATCTTGCCTGGTGAAATTTTCTTAGTAACGTTTTCTTATCTCGGCTCATGACTAAATAACCTCCTTAAGGGCACTAATCAGGGTATCGATTTCCTCTTGTGTTTTCGTTTCTGTAACACAATAAAGGGCACTTTCACCAAGGCTAGGCAACTCTTGTGAAAGATCCTTTCCTCCAAAAATCTTTTTATCGAGGAGAGATTCATTAATATTTGCGACAGTTTTACCTGTGCCATCAAAATTAACAAGAAATTCTTTAAAGAAAGGTGAAGTTAATCGTAGTTCTACACCCTTTATTTCTGACATACGCTTGGCAGCATATTGGGCCATTTGCATTATCGTTTGCCCGGTTTCCTGCATACCTTTAGGTCCCATCAGAGACAAGTATACACCAGCTGTGATTGCCCACAGGCCACTACTTGTACCTGTATATTCGTTCCCACCTTCTCTAGAACCATAAGACGTCCTGTCAAACAAAACTTCTCCGAACCCATACTCACCTTCGACAACAGTATCGGTGATACCAAACATGAGATCTTTAAATTCCGAGACGTACTTCATATCATCACTGGTGGCTATAAAACCTCCCTGGCCTCCACCAGCCGACATGTGCATGCCTAAAGCCTGAAAATCACCGCAGGTAATGGTCGCACCGTATTGAGCTGGAGGGGTAACAACACCTAGAGAAATTGGATCCGCGTATACAATATATTCCGCCCCATTTTCAACGGCTATTTTACCTATCTGTTCCGCCTGACACTCTAATACACCCAAATATGAAGGGTTTTGGATAAATACAGCGATAGTCTCAGAAGAAATTTTCCGTCTAAGATCATCAATGTCGACAAGTCCTGTTTCTTCATCAAAGTCTACTTCTGTTACGGATATTTCTGGTTTTATATAATTATTTATAACCATCCGTATCTCAGGATTAATGGACTTTGGGATGATTACTTTGCTCCGTCCGTTTATTCGTGCTGCCATTCGTATTGAAGTTGCGGCAGCTTGAGCGCCGTCATACATGGGTACACTGAGAGTCTCCATATCCAACAATTCGGCCATTAAACTAGAGTATTCAAAAAAAGCCTGCCACTTCCCGTGATCTGCGTAAGACTCCCCAACGTAGGCTGTCAGGAATTCGCCGCGTCCGTTAATCTCATCGCATACGGCTGGGACGAAATGTTGATAGCATCCGGCTCCCAAAAAGTTGATGTATTCATTACCATGCTTATTCTTACTAAGTAGACCTTCTAGATGTCTCTTCAATGAATACTCATCTAAAAGCGGATCTGGTATGTTCAACTTGCCCTTGAATTTGAGATTATCAGGAATTTCTTCGTATAAATCCATGATATCGTTAGCCCCTACTTCCTTAAGCATCTCTGCTTTCACTTCAGGGACCGAATTCGGTATATAGGGATATATCCTCTTTCCATTACTCATTAACTGATCCTCCTAAACTTCTTTCAGCTTATTAAGTGTTATAAGACCGCCCTTTAGAAGATTCAAAACCCATTAAAATCCGCTGAGTAGGGCTACCTCATATGTCAATTTTATTTAACTTACAGTTTTAGATAATCGTCCAGACCGGACAAAAATTTATCTATGTCATCCCGGTTGTTAAACACGTGAGGGTCAACCCTCAATATTCCTTCTGCATGGTAAGCATCAACACCTTGCCCGGTCAAAAACTCGTCAGCTTTGAGTGCATCCTCATCGCTCTTCATCTGGATCGATACTATACCGGCACGGTCTTTTTCCTCGAAAGGTGTTACAACAGTTAATCCTCTCTCTCGTAATTGTGTTATGCAGTATCCAGAAAGATCCAAGACATGGGCTTCAACAGTTTCCATGCCCAACTCGTGGAGAATCTCAAGCCCTGGTCTCGTAGCGGCTAATCCTAGCAGGTTGGGCATTCCTAAGTGTAGTCTATCAGCACCAGGTACTGGTACAAATTCTCTTTCTCCCCAAGGTCTTTTATCACGAACAGCACCAGGTCCACCAGCATGTGGTGGCATTCCATCCAAATGACGCCTCGCAGCATAAAAAAATCCGACACCAGCAGACCCCATAAGCCATTTCATAGCTCCTGTTGCCAAGAAATCGATGTCTTCTTTGTGGACATCAATACGTAGTGCTCCGGCTGATTGCATAGCATCGACACATAGGACCGCACCATATTTGTGAGTTAATTTTGCTAATTCAGACAAATCATACCTGAATCCTGTCTCTTGAGAGACGTGAGACACACTTACAGCGATAGTATTATTGTCAATAGCTGAAGCTATATCTTCTAAATGGACCAGTCTATCGCGATATGGTACAAATCTCCTCTCGACGTGATTTCTCTCTGGTAACATCCAGGGGAAAGCAGCTGAAGGGTAGGCTGAAGCATCAAACACTACGTTGCTACCCGGGATCGGATCTATCAATTCCACAGCCAAATTAGAACCTGCACCCGTACAATCAGTTATTGCAATCTCATCCTCATCTGCGCCTACCAAATCTGCAAACAACTTACGTACCAAATCAAAATCCTCTCGAGCTCTACGATATAACTCTCCTGGATCGTTTGTTAGTTTGTTATTGAAATCGTCAATCGCCTCAAGGGTGCGTGTACTATTGGGTGCGATTCCACCGCTAAACATATAGGCACGATTTTTAAGTACCGGGAACAACTCTCGAACTTCTTTGGGATTCATTTCACTTTTCCTCTAATAAATTGAAATGGTCTTACCATTAATATTCGGCATAATAAACGCTATCATTCGCCTATGCCCTGTCCGTCGGTAGACTATACCTCACAGTTCTCTCGTGTCAAGGCTTCCGAATAATTTACTCCGTTAGGAGTTATATACTCACCACTCGGGAGATAATATCTCAAAAGGGAAATACGGATTCGAATAGGGTTAAGTCTTGGTGAAGTGTTAATTCAGAATAAAGGTAAATATGATTTTCTTTCGATTTACGAATAATTTTACATATACCGTTGCCAGAATAATGAATTAATTATTGGGAATTAAAACAATGTAAATAAAATACCTGAAATAATTAGCGTGAAAAGCCTTGCATGAATATAACATGATGAAATAGTATGTCTTTATAAATTGAGTCCTTAGAGCATTACCTAAAGTGCCTTAGGGTCTAGCTGACAAGGATCCTAAATTCGGACTCATAATAATATTAGGAGGTATACATATGGGAAATCTTTCGCTCAATAAATTGGGTGGTCTGTCAATCATAGTGGGACCCGTTCTCGCGTTGGTTTTCTATCTCTTACAACCAGGTGGATTATTGATAGATTCGGCAGATCCTTCCGACGCACAGGCTACTATAGCAGCGCTTGTGTCCAACTCTGCAATGTCTCATCTCAGTGCATTTTTAATTCCTCTAGGACTTCTTCTGTTCTTGCATGGTTTTCTAACCGTTCAGAATAATGTACGAAGTGGTGGAAACGGAGATGCCTTGTCCAGATTAGGCGTATTACTACTAGTCGTAGCAGTAGTAGGTTGGGTACTAGTATCCGGACTTACGAGCGTTATAGCTAACAACGCCGCGCAAGCTGCAGGAGCGGTTTACGCCGTTTCCCAGGGTTTGAATAGTATGTCAGCACTTTCAGCTGCCCTAGGTTTCTTGCTCTTCAGCTATGCTCTATCTACCAGAGACGACTACAACAAAATGTTTGCATTGCTGGTAGCATTGGCTTCTTTAGTCTCGCTAGTGGCAACTATCGTATCAGTCACCGATGCATCAACACTAGAGACTACTTCGGCCATATCGGCGATCGTCTACATAATTACAACAATTTGGGCAATTACTATTGGTTTAGGAATGTTAAAAGAATAGTATTACCTTTTTATTGTAATCAGTTTCCTAACAGAGGGTCGGGAATAACTATTCCCGACCCTCTGTTGATTAAGGTACTCAAGGGGTTTAATGTTTAAGTGTTATCGCCTACGAGGATGCCGTTGACCGCGAGGTTGACCCGGATTTGAGGAATCTACTGAAATTGGAGTTCCAAGATAGCAGCCTATAGTATATGGATATTCCAAAGTAGCGTGATAATGATATCCTAAACTACCGTGCGTGTGTCCATGACACACATCCAATTCATTATTTGTCATTTCTTTACCCCCAGACCCCTTATATCCATAAATAGGATAACCGTCATTTATATAACCTACTATGCCAGAATGGCCATCACTTAACGCTTCATTATCAAGTCTTTCTGGAATAAAGTGATAGTGGTATTCATCTCTTGCTGGATGCCCGCCGAATATATCCACTATTTCCCTAGCCACGGCGTCTTCACCTCTTGCATCAGCTGCGTTATAGATCACCACTCCGTTCTTCGTTACTCCTATCGGGCCTGGTCCAACACATGATGGAGACATAGTTTCGAGTGGTGTAACTGGATACGTAAATATCATATCGTTAGCTAACGGTATCCCCGGATTTCCGTCAATGTCAGTCAACCGAGGATATTGGGTCATTGGCCAATCTCCTATCTTTCCATCGACCGGTAGGTTATTTATACTTATTTTACGATACCCATCAGAGACAGATTCAGTAAAGTTACCCTTCCCTGGATCAAACTGGCCTTCAGGCAACCATAATTTGGCAAGAAAATTCCAGGTTTTAGTCACAAAATTAATCCAGGTAATTTTACCTTCATTTGACCCCGGTGCTTCAGAATTCTTATCGCTACATGAATAAAGATAACCTTTATTCGGGGTGGTAACGGTTAGATAATCGTCGCCCAAACGCAAATTTACGCAATCGAGTCCATCTTCATCCCCGCAAAGTTCTGTAGTTATTAAAAACTGTGAATCGTTTGGTTCAGATATAACCTTGTTATTCTCTGGCACATTAGTCTTCGTGATGGTTGCAGTAGGAATCGGTGTTGGTGTCGGGATAACCTTAGGTATGGCAGTAGGCGTTGCAGAAATTACTACTGTAAGAGCTTGTCTTTTCCCGACAGTAGGTTCTTTAGTTAGGGTTATAACTACCAATTCTTTAACAGGGGTCAATTTCATACATGCCATTTTTGTGCAAGCCAAGCCAACACCGGTACACATACACTGGTTACAATAATTATCTCCAGTATCTTACCCAGACCATCCATGTCTCACGAAAACGCCAACAGATAAAGAACAAGTGTCAGATACTAAAGGAGATGGTGTAGGAACAGAAGAGTAAGTTGGTAAAGGTGTATACGTCTGTAATGGAATGAGCGTTGGTAAAGGAGCAACTGCTTGGCATGCCATCTCTGTGCAAACCAAGCCAACATCGCCACACATACACTGGTTACAATAATTATCTCCAGTATCGTCCCCGGACCATCCCGTACTAACTATCTGGCCATCCGTTAAAACGCAGGTCGGCTCTCTATCAAATACAGTAATGGTCGGTGGTTCAACAGGTATATCACGATCGCTACAGGCTGCAGCCACAAGAGCCAAAAATATTAGGATTAGACAGAAATAGAATACCCTATGATAACTGGCTTCCCTATCCTCCATCCACGTATTCCTCAGAAGGCGGGCCCCATATGATTAGAAGTCGCATAGTTTGCGGTCCTGGGTTGAAAACACCATGATCCACCCCAGGTGCAACCATAATTGCATCACCCGAACTGACAGGTATTTGATCTCCATCCATGGTCATCATACCTTCACCAGTCAATATATAATAAACTTCTTCTAAAGACTCAGCACCCTCATGTATATGATCACCTTCACTGACTCCAGCCTCAAATTCCCATTCTTCAAATTTAACTGGGAGACGGCTCTGTTTTTTGAATAAAGAACGGCGTTTAATAGATCCTGTACCTTCGTGTATCTGATCAATCTGAATCCTGTCGGTCAACCGAGTCTGTTTGACATACATATTATTCTCCTAACCACATAACTATTTCTAACAAAGTGAACCAATATTATGGAAACACAACTCTTTTACTATAAGAGGCAAGGGCCATATCCAGTAAATATCGCTTCAAATCTGTTTATTAAACTTGTTGTATCCACCATAAATCCCACCTGTCGGTGCATTTGTGAGTGTTCCCAAGTCCATTTGAACAGTTAATCCAGATAGCTCATTTCCCGTTATGTCATCAAGATTGATAACTAGATCAATGAATCGTTTTCGTTCGTTCATACTGACTTTACCGTCAGTCAATTGGTCAAATTTGTCCAGATATTCCTGTCTTCGCCAAGGATTACTACCATAGACGTGTGCATTTGCTACACTTTTTTCAGCTTGAATTATAGTATCGTCTTGAAATGTAAGTACCATACGCCCACCAAATGCCTGTATCTTGGGATCAGTGGAATGGTAACGTTTCTCCCACACTGGATCAAAAAAGGTTTCTACTTTTTTAATTAGAGTCGATAATGGAATGTTCCCTCGTATATTCCTATAACTTCGTTCATGATGCCATTCTCCTGTATCTAAACTACGTGCAATAGCAAACATGATACTGTGATCTAATGTACCTCGTGGAGACTTCACATCAGTTTTCTCTGGGTCATTGGACCCAGTACCTATTACGTGATGAGTATGATGACTGGTGAATAATTCGATTTTTTTAATTGCACCTATGCCACCCTTCTTTATCACTTGGCCACGCAATTCTAGGGATAAATCTATAATTGCCTGACCTTGATACTCGAACGAATGCTCCTTTGGGTATGTAATCAATATATTATTCAGTTTATCTTTAACGGGTTCTGCAAGCTCGACTTGATATTCAATCTCTGTCCCTCCAAGGAACTGAGCAACAATGCTATCTACTCCCTCATATATGGGATTTGGCCCCCTCAGGCCATTCATGGCATTATTTACAGCATCTATAGCAATCTCAGCTGAATACCCTGGAACAAATTCCTTTTGAGCTCCTATGTTACCTTTACGAGACTGTCTTGACGAAACAGAATTGTGAACAGCAAAATTAATACTATGGTATATCTGCTCAATACTTAGCTTAAGCATGGAACCTAATCCCGCGGCGGTTGCAGCTGCT
>CAYSLK010000128.1:0-4982 GCA_964431885.1 uncultured Dehalococcoidia bacterium
GGTGGAATCTGGGACGCTCGTATTATTGTTCCCACTATAACTCTAGGTCTATTCGGTTTTGCCGGATTAATGAGACTTATGCGGGCAAGCACACTGGATGTCATGGGGCAAGATTTCATTAGAACTGCACATGCTAAGGGATTGTCAGTGTATACAGTTGGTTACAGACACATTCTAAAAAATGCTCTCATTCCCATTGTAACGGTACTGTCCCTATCCCTCGATGGGATGTTAACAACTAGTTTCGTAGCGGAAAGAATATTGGGAATACCTGGTATGGGAGATTTTGTTATAGAATCCATTTTCAATCGAGACTATCCTGTTATCATGGCTGTAACTTTAGTAGGTTCAACAGCCTTTGTTTTGGCCAATCTGTTAGCAGACATTGCTTATACGATTATAGATCCTAGGATACGTTACAGATAGGGAGATCAATTCATTGACATCGAGTGTTGGGGAACTGAAAATCGAGATAAGTCAACCACGGCAAGGCCATCTCGCTCGAGCGGTATCGAGACTAGTTCGGAAAAAACTTGCCGTCGTGGCTATAACCTTACTTTTAGGTCTTTATGCGGGCGGTGTTTTTGCAGCGTGGGTGTCACCTTACGATTACAGTTACCAAGATTATTCAGTTATTAGAAATCCACCTTCTCTGGAACATTGGGCTGGCACCGATAGGGCAGGGCGAGATGTTCTAACGAGACTGTTATGGGGGATTCAGAATACGATAATACTCACCTTTATAGCTATGATCACTGGAGGTCTTCTTATAGGCGTTACACTGGGTTTAATAGCTGGTTATTTTGGAGGCAGGGTAGACGTTCTTGTAAATCGTATAGGGGAGATATTCGCATCTCTTCCAACATTCTTCTTAATGGTAATAATTGCCGCCACATTGAGACCGCGTGTACTAGAGATGGTGAGATGGATTGAGGATAATACTGCGATAAATGGTTTAGTGCAGAGCGGTATAGTCGACTATTTTGTTATTTCTCTAGCATTAGTCTCCTTTAGCTGGTTTGGTATGGCGAGAGTTGTTAGAGGTCAGGTTTTGTATTTAAAAACGACGGAATTTATTCAGTCAGCGAAAGCTATTGGTGCTACGACTCCCAGGATTCTATTTCATCATCTTCTTCCTAATGCAATTAGCCCGATTATCGTTCTTGTTAGTATGAGTATGGGTACAATGGCAGGTTCAGAAATCCTGTTAAGTTGGTTAGGTTTAGGTATCCAGCCACCTCGTCCTAGCCTAGGTAGGATGTTGCTGGAATCTGGTAATATAGGCACTCTTCAAAATGAACCGTGGATGCTGCTAGCTCCAGGGCTTATCGCCTTACTCTTAATTGTATCTTGGAATTTACTAGGTGATGCCTTAAACGATGTGTTAAATCCTCGTACACGCTGATCTAGTCAATTTTTAAGATCATATTGGTTGCCTACACAAAGTTTAATATGGAATTCATGATGGTTATGAGGATTCATTTCGGTCGCCTGTGATAATTTAAACGTTATATTTCATCAAAGGCTATTTTTAAGATTTGGGTTATAGACAGTTTCCACTCTCTATTGAGTTGCAGATGAGAGCGACATCATGTGTTTCTTAAAAGTTGTGCATGTCATACCCCCTAAGCATATGTTTGCGGAGGCCCGTGTTGAGGAGACTTGCGCTCGTGGCCTAATAGGTAGTGATGTCGTACAATGGCGCACGCGGCAATATTAAGGAGGCTAACAACCATGACGTTCAAATTATTGATTCTAGTACCTGAAGGGCGAAATGATACGTCTTATATACGTGCAATGCCTGAAAAACTAAGATCAAAAATTCCATCTATTGAAGTGTCTTTAGTAGATTCAACAGAGAAGGCAAAAGAATTAATTGCTGATATGGATGCCGCTTTTGGCGATATGCAGCCCGAGTTGTTCGAAAGGGCAAAAAAGCTTAAGTGGATAGCATGTCCTCAAGCTGGACCGAGAGAAGGATATTATCATAAAGCTTTGGTGGAAAGTTCTGTTGTAGTAACGAATACTCGAGAAATATACAACGATCATATAAGTGCACAAATAATGGCATATATATTGTCATTTTCCAGAGGGTTGCACTTGTATCTTGCCGATCAGATGAAGCACAGATGGAATCCGGGTTACGGTGTCATACATCTTCCTGGCTCTACAGCACTCGTTGTAGGAGTGGGAGGTATTGGGAATGAAACAGCTCGTTTGTGCTCAGAATTTGGCATGAGAGTCATTGGAGTTGATCCTCGACTCGATATAGCTCCAGAATGGATTTCCGAACTGTTGAAACCAAATGATTTACACATAGTATTGCCTAAGTCTGATTTTGTTGTTGTAACGGTACCAGAGACACCGGATACTCAAGGCATGTTCGCGGAAAACGAATTTAAGGTTATGAAAAAGAGCAGCATATTAATCAATATTGGACGAGGACGTACGGTTGTTCTTAACGATTTGGTTTCTGCATTGGAATCTGGAGAAATTGGAGGAGCAGCACTGGACGTGTTTGAGAAAGAGCCTTTACCAGCTAACCACAAATTATGGGGCATGACCAATGTTATGTTGACGCCTCATGTAGCAGGAATTGGACCTTATCTAGA
This sequence comes from uncultured Dehalococcoidia bacterium, assembly GCA_964431885.1. GTDB lineage: Bacteria > Chloroflexota > Dehalococcoidia > Lucifugimonadales > CAUZEB01 > CAUZEB01. The sequence goes on from CAYSLK010000128.1 coordinate 2,613, forward strand.
AGATCGGAGATCTGAGTTATTCATAGAAAATTGTATACGATTCAGTGAAGGGAAAGAATTGCTGAATATAGTTGATAAATCTAATTGGTATTGACGCTAATTAGATTTATCTTGGTGGGTTGCTAAGGTGGTAGGCGATGTAACTCAGAACAGTGCTATGTTCCCATAGAGGATGTTAATTGAAGATTCATTTGATAGATGGTACATTTGACTTGTTTCGAGTTTACTATGCTATGCCTTCCGTAACTTCTCCAAACGGAACCGAAGTAGGGGCCGTGCGAGGTATTGCTCAGACAATCTCGAAGTTGCTGATGGAAGAGGACGTTACACACGTTGCATGTGCCTTCGACCATGTCATTAGGTCATTTCGTAACGATTTATATGACGGTTATAAAGCAGGTGATGGTATACCAAGGGAGCTTTTAAATCAATTCGACTTGGCCGAGGAAATGGTTTCTTATTTAGGCGTTGTCGTATGGCCTATGATTCACTTTGAGGCAGATGATGCCATCGGCAGTGCTGTTGAGAAATGGCAGAGCCATCCAAAAGTTGAACAGATTATCGTTTGTTCTGCTGATAAGGATCTCAATCAATTAGTAAGAGGAAATCGCGTGGTGATTTTTGACAGAGCCAGAAAGATCGTCAGAACTGAAGTCTTTGTTCGTGAGCGATTTGGTATTTCACCATCTTCAATACCAGACTATTTAGCATTGGTGGGCGATTCTGCAGATGGCATTCCAGGGATACCTCACTGGGGCTCTAAGTCCGCGGCTAAGGTGCTGAGTCACTATGGAGAACTGGAAAATATTCCCCTAGATGACACGCAATGGCAGGTTAAAGTTCGTGGGTCTAAATTGCTTTCGAAAATGCTAAATAAACATATAGATGATGCTGTATTGTTTAAAAAACTTGCGTCATTGAATTTGAATGTCCCTTTGGAAGAGTCTCTGGAAGATTTGCAATGGCAGGGTGCAAAGAGGAAGCAATTCCGGAGTTTCTGTAACCGGATGGGATTCTCTGAGAAATTTACTGAATCGATAATTAGGACTTTGAGTGATAGGGGTGACTAATGAGAATATTAGTATTAGGAGGAACTCGGTTTATAGGATTACGTTTGGTTTGGTTGTTATCTGAGTTGGGACATGATATTACGGTATTGAATCGCGGACAAACGAAAGCTGTGTTACCGGATAACGTTACTCGAATGATTTGTGATAGATCAGATACTGATCAGATCAAATCAGTACTTGGGGATTCCTATTTCGATGTTGCCTTCGATATATCATCGTATACTACGAGCACTTTGAAGCCTGTGGTAGAAGTTATGAAAGATCGCGTAGGGCATTTTGTGTTTTGCAGCACTACGTTGGTGTATCCACCTGCTGATATAATACCCATTCGTGAGAATTTTCCGCGTGATACTCGTGGTAATGTAAGTAAATACTCGTCAGATAAAATAGAATGCGAAAATTTCTTGTTTGAATCTTTCGAGAAAGATCAATTCCCTGCAACAGTCTTAAGACCTCCATATGTTTATGGTCCTTATAATCACATAAAGGAACGCGAATTTAGTTATTTTGCACGTGCGATCAGGAAACGAAAAGTGATAGCCCCTGGGGATGGATTAACCTTCATACATCCTATACATGTTGACGATCTGGCACGTGCTTTCGTATCTGTCCCTGGGAAGCAGGAAACATTTGGTGAAGCGTACACGATATGTAGTGCTGATGCCATTACCATTAATGGATATATACGTTTGATAAGTGAGATAGTTGGAGTTGAAACTGAAATCGTTAATGTTGATGCCAAGATATATAAGTCTTTGGATTTAAAAGTTTTTCCTTATGAATGGGAAGTAGGTCAAGTCTACAGTATAGAAAAAGCAAACACGGATTTAAAATGGAAACCCGAATACTGTATTCCTGAAGGTTTAGAGATGACTTACCGATGGTGGTTGGAGAATGACCCCTATAGTGATGAATGGGATTTTTCTAAGGAAGACGAGATATTGAGGCAACTTTCGTAGTTCCCCATTGATTATTCGCAAGAAAACCACATTAGGATACCCCCGGCGGGATTCGAACCCACGCGCCTGGCTTCGGAGGCCAGAGCTCTATCCTCTGAGCTACGGGGGTGATCAAAGTCAATATAGCATGGTGGTGCTTTCCGTAACAAGATTAAAGGCTGGTATGTCTAATGAATTTATTGACATGCCATACTTTAGCGAAAGATGATATACCAAGATAATAAATCATGTTAGTTATTCATAGAAGCCTATTTTGAACCAGACAATTTGTATTTGAAAGCTCTAATTAATATTATTGAGGCTATCACCGTAGAGATAAAGGACATCATAACTGTTACTCC
>CAYSLK010000129.1:0-5036 GCA_964431885.1 uncultured Dehalococcoidia bacterium
GGGATATCAGCTTTGGACGGTAGTTTTTTTGAGAATTCTTCTGACTGTGTAGGGTTAGGTAATTTCCCATAGATTACAAGATACGCGACATCTGTGTATTTCAATTCACGAGCAAGCTCTATCAAATCGTAGCCTCTCACAAGAATCTGCTCGATATCTACATCCAGGTAAGATACATTCGTGGTAGAAGCTATAACCCCTTCAAGCCCCGGTCTATATGTTGGTGTTTCCATTTAAATTTAAGGCCTCCTAAGGTTGCAAGTTTTTTTGATAGTTTGAAAGTTCTTGATCAATTTCATTATATGATTCGTATTCAATAACACGGTAAAGTTCAGAACGTGTTTGCATTTTATCCAACCAATCTACTTGAGTGCCCTTGGTCATTATATCTTTTAATAAATCATGAGTCGCTTTGGCAGCTACTCTTAGTGTAGTCACTGGAAAGATAACCAGTCCGTATCCAAGGTCTTTGTACTTGGTTACATTTAGATAGGGTGATTTGCCGAATTCTGTCATATTAGCTAGTAAAGGTGGTCCCACAGCATCAGCATATTCCCTAAATTCGTCCTCACTTTGCATAGCCTCTGGAAAAATGATATCTGCGCCTGCTTCGCGAGCAAGCTTTCCTCGTTTAATTGCTTCATCCATGCCATGTGTAGCCCTAGAGTCAGTCCGCGCTACAATGAGTAATTCCTTTCTAACTAAAGCAGCAGCTCTAATCTTTTCTATGAATTCCTCAGAGGATACGACCGTTTTCCCATCCAGGTGGCCACATCGTTTAGGCAAGACCTGATCTTCTATTTGAATCGCTGCTGCACCAACCTCTTCCAGTTCTCTAACGGCACGTACTACATTAAGAGAGCCTCCAAAACCTGTGTCAGCATCTACTATCAAAGGCAGGTCTGAAGATCTAACTATCCATCGTACAGATTGTATAAGTTCATCCAGTGTGAAAAGACCTATATCAGGGATACCAAGACTTGCGGAAAATGCAGCACCTGAAAAATAGAGAGCTTTAAATCCCACGTCCTTTGCTTCCAAAGCTATTAAAGGATTAAAAACCCCAGGAACAGGATATGTTGCCTTTTCTGATAATAATTTCCTTAGACGAACGGCATTATTTCCTTTTTTAGAATCCGTAAGCATCCATGTCATTTGCATTCCTTTAACATTGAGGCGCTAACACGCGAGTTTACCTAAACACATAATAATTGCGATAAGTTTTAATTACAACTAAATATCTCGCGAAGTCTTACCACTAAATGAGAGATCTATTGAACACGGATGATGCACGTTGATAGTTAATATTCATTTTATAGAATCATGAACGATATTTTGTTTGGCAAAGGTCTCCGTTGGTCATAATGAGAGCATCTTCTCTATCGTCTGTGTAATACCTTTTACGTACGCCCTTCTCATGGAAATTATATTTAGAATATAAATTTCTAGCTATAGAGTTGGAAACCCTCACTTCCAGAGTCATCGAGTTAATATTAGATTTCATAGCGTGTTCAATAGCACCATCAAGTAATAATTCCCCAAAGCCTCGTCTTCTATATTCAGGACGAACAGCAATAGAAACTATGTGAGATTCTTCCACCAAATACCAAAATCCAATAAACCCTACTATAAGTTCTTCCGTATCGCTTAACTCTGAGAACTTTCTTAAGAAAAGTCCTCTAACTCTACCCAGTAAATTATTAATCACGCGACTTTGGAACATTGAGAGAGAGTTAGCTGGCGGGCAAGAAATATTAGTACCTCCATCAAGATTACAACCCTGTTTATGTATGACAAGGTAATGTGCTAGGCGATTTCTAAATTCGCGTCGGAACGAGGTACGTGGTGCCATGGTCGGAAAAACTTCCCGTTCGATCTCTTCCATCTGAGGGAAATCAGCCTCTTGAAAAGGACGTACGGCAAAAGAATTTTTATTCTGGTTGCTTTCCGCTACTTCCATAAATCGGATCCTTTAATTCTTGATAGAACACATACTAGGGCAACGTTCATTTCTGATGATGAACTGCATGTTAGAATGTGTCTGTTTAAGTTCCAATCTTCAGTCATCTTTGTGACAATGTGTAAATGGTATTACTAACTCTATCTACGATGCAAACGTTGTATATAGAGGTACCACACCTACTGCGTAGCGAAGCCCAATAAAACCTTGGGAATGGATTATATATGAAGGCCAGCCTCGATGGAAAACTAAATCAGAATATTGAAGAACTTGTCAGAAATGCTCAAAGAGGCGATCAGGAATCTTTCGGTAAACTCTATGAGCATTTCTACGACAAAATATTTCGTTACGTTTCATTTAAATCTGGCCAAGGTATGGATGCTGAAGACATAACTGGAGAAGTGTTTTTTAAGATGCTAAATTCAATAGAATCCTTTAAATGGAAAGGCTATCCCTTTTCCTCCTGGTTATATCGGATCGCCCACAACTTAGTGGTTGACCATTATCGTAGGAGTAGTAAACAGAATGCACGCCCCTTATCCTCCATACCTTACGACAATCTTCCCACGAGTGACACGAGTCTAGAAGATTCTGTCGACTTAAACCTGTCTGTGGAAAAAATACGGGATGCGATGAAGAATTTGACTGATCTGCAGCACGAAGTCATAGCATTGAGGTTCGCAGCCGGGCTTACAATAGCCGAAACCGCCTTCACTATAAAAAAGAAGGAAAACGCCGTAAAAGCACTTCAACACGCGGGTCTTAAAAAACTAAGGCGTAGTCTCACAACAGAACTTCAGTTATCTAGATGCATTTCTAGCGAAATAGGATAGGGGTAGACAAATGAGAGAAACTTTTGACGATATCCTGAATGACTGTATAGACAAAATAGCCAATGGACAATCAATCGAGGTCTGTTTAAAACTTTACCCTTTACATAGTCAAGACTTAGCGCCCTTGTTAAAGATGGCTAAGCTAACAATGACTGTAGCTGCTCTTCCTGAATATAAGCGCAATGCTAAAGTACAAGGACTAATTAAACTAAAAAAACAAATTAAACAGGATAAAAAGCCTAACAATAACTTATTCCGACTTTTCATGCGGCCTCTCACAAAACCACTAATGTTGGGGTTTCTTGCGATCTTACTGGTTTCAGTGACGGCTGGAGGAACAACGATAGCTTCAGCCGACAGTAAACCGGGAGATACTCTCTACTGGGTAAAAATATCGCGAGAGAGTCTCTCACTAAAGGTGCCTAGATCAGATTTCTCTAGAGCCCACAGACATGCAGAATTGGCAAAGGTCAGAGGCGAAGAAATGAGGGAACTTTTAGAGCAAGGGAACTTTAATAGTGCAAAACCCATGATCTCAAAAATACAGAATCATCTCGGACAATCTGCAGTCTATTCAGGACTCATAATCGCTATGGACCCAATTGAAATGCCACTGATACCCGGAAATAGTCATCGCACATCTGCGATTAACAAATTAAGATCCTTACTAACCAATGATTCTGCGAAATTAAGCAACAATCTTAGTGGACTTTTATCAAGCGAAACAGAGGCAAACAGGTTTTTAATTATTCAATTCATTCGCCAGTCAGAACTAAGATACAGGATGATATTAGAAGCCATGGATAATAACGCTTCCCCATCCAAGCGTACATTTTGGAGAGTTGAAACAAAGACATTTAGCAAACGTTAAGCGTCTTCATTCGGCTAAACATGTAGTTAGACTGTCTGCAATACGTGACTCCAAGAGAACTCTACAAAGATCAGCCTTTGCTTATTTCAAGATAAATTTACTCTTTAAAAACCTTGATACTTCAGGGAAGTCTGATGATACAATGCGACAGCCGATTATCGATAATCCTCACTACTTGGACTCGAACGTCGTCTTAGTCTTTCACTTCAGGGTGTTAGTTTAGAATTTTATGGATATAATTCTCCGAATTATCGGTCTCACATTTCGACATAAATGGTACATGATTGGCGCATACACAGCTATGGCTGGAGCTTCAGTATCCTACCTATTTCTCCCTTATTTACTCGGGAAGGCCATCGACAATATCCAATCTGTTCTGGAAGGTACATCCCCTGAGGACAATACTATATTAATATTGTTCATATTAATTCTTGGCGTCAGCATAATTAGAGGAGTGCTATCTTTTTTTCAAACATATCTGGGAGAAGCAGTATCCCAACAGGTTTCATATGGACTACGTAACGAATTTTACGATCGCGTTCAACGGCTTAGTTTCGCTTTTCACGATAGCCAACATACAGGAAAACTAATGTCTAGAGCAATCACGGACGTGGAAAATATACGCATGTTTGTGAATATGGGAATTGTTCGTATGCCCTATTTTGCTTCATTGTTCGTAATCGTAGCGATAATTTTAGTCAGACTAGACACAAAACTTGGACTGATAAGCATAAGTTTTTTACCCTTCGTAGCAATCCAATCTGCGCTAATCCGCCTCAAAATGAGACAATTATGGCTTCTGATTCAAGATAAGATGGCTGAGCTCAGTACGATCCTTCAGGAAAACCTGGCTGGGATTAGAGTGGTGAAAGCATTCGGTTCGGAAACTTTCGAGCAAGGAAAATTTAATGATAAGAGTATCGAGGTTTCAGATGAAATTGTGAGAGTAGAGAAACTGAGAGTTGCGAATAACTCATTTATGTTATTGGCGTTCTACGTATCACTTGGTCTCATATTATTCTATGGAGGATGGAATGTCGTAAAAGGAACTATGAGCCTAGGCATGCTGGCTGAATTCGTCTTCTACATGCAGATCCTTAATATGCCCATTCGTATGACTGGCATGATAGTTAATTCATACGCTCGTGCCGCATCAGCCGGGGAACGCATTTTTGAAATACTAGACTTGGAATCTCCGGTTAAAGAATTATCGTCTTCCCGGAAAATTATTGATGTTAAAGGTCACGTTAAATTCGATAACGTAACCTTCGCTTATAACAGAAAAAAGACAATCCTGAAAAAGATCAATATAGAAGCAAGACCGGGGGAAACTGTTGCATTGCTTGGTATGCCTGGTAGTGGAAAAACCAGT
>CAYSLK010000130.1:0-40102 GCA_964431885.1 uncultured Dehalococcoidia bacterium
CAAATTTTCGATACCCTTTAAATATCTACGTATCTCAGTTACCGATCGGCGTAATTTTCGTCTCACATATTGTATGCCGGCTGAAACATACTGTGAAAGTTATAAATTTTTACCAAAGCTAGAGCTATTGACCTTTGAAGAGATAGTACGGTTGTCTACAATAATGGTTAACCTCGGTGCAACGAAAATACGTATTACGGGCGGAGAACCTCTGGTTCGGAAATCCATAGAAGATCTCGTGGCGATGCTCGCGAAAATCAAAGGCATAGAAGATCTTACAATGACTACTAACTCGTATCTTCTTCCTGGTAAAGTGAAAGCGTTGAGAGACTCTGGACTAAATAGAATCACGACTTCTTTAGACACCTTGGACGACGATATATTTAAGAAGATGAACGGCCGAGGATTCGGTGTGGATAAGGTGTTAGAAGGCATAGCGTCAGCAGAAGCTCACGGCTTTTCCCCTATTAAAGTTAACGCTGTGGTCCAAAGAGGAGTTAACGATCACACGGTGCTGCAATTGGCAAGTTATTTCAAGGAGCGAGGTCATATTGTACGCTTTATTGAATATATGGATGTAGGAACTCGTAACGGGTGGAGTTTAGCAAATGTGGTGTCAGGAAAAGAAATCGTGGAGAGAATTAATGAAGTGATGCCCCTCAAACCAATCGCAGCTAATTATGCAGGAGAGGTGGCGACTAGATATAAATATGTGGATGGTGAGGGAGAAATCGGACTTATAAATTCAGTTACTGAGCCTTTCTGTGGAGATTGCACGCGGCTTCGATTGTCACCTGAAGGTAAGATATTTACATGTTTATTTGGTAGCGCTGGAACAGATCTACGAGAACCAATGCGAATGGGTGCAGACGATAGCGAGATTGAGAAAATTATTAGACAGACTTGGATACGAAGGACAGATCGATACTCCGAAACAAGGTCGTCTATGACAGAAGAATTACGTAATTCTAGAAAAAAGGTGGAAATGTATCATATTGGAGGGTGAATAGAGATCTCTATTCACCCCAAGGCTCTATGATAAGAGTGTATTGAACAGACTGATGAGTGTCACGTGTGACAGGAGATACAATTAATACAGCGTGTTCAATGAGGGTTCCGAAGTCTTTAATTATAAATTCTACCTGGCCACTCTCTGGTATTATAACTTCCCTAACGTAATAGGTCTCGTTATATTCTTTTACGATAAGGCGGACCGCGTATTTTTGAGGTATAGTATTATTAATTCGCTGGAAACCTGCTGATTTCCAACCTTGATTCTTTTCTGCATTATCGAAGAAACCCAATTGAGGAATAGAAATGTCATCTATTACCAAACCGTCGGAGTAAACGGCACCATCGGTTATATAATCAAATCTGATTAATACGTTACCTCCGACAAAAGAAGAGAGATCGAACTTCTCTTCCACCCATATATTTGATCTGCCGGTTATTCCGTTACCAAAGTTATTCCCCAGGGGATTCTCATTTGTAGTGTACTCACCGTCAATGGTAGTCCAAGTATTTCCGCCGTCTGTGGATATACTTACATATCCATAGTCCCAATGCTTCTCTATTTCGAACCAGGTCCAGAATATCAAGGTTGCTTCAGTTAATGTGGTGAGATCGAACTCCCGTGTCATGCTGGCATCTATACCATCTCCGTGATTGCTCCACCAACAGAAACGACCACTGTAACACTCTGTGTTCACTTGTTTAACAGATGACTCTCCATTAAATGTTATTAGAGTGTCACCTTCGGCAATTCTAATATCGGTGTAACTCGCTGAAAATTGTGGAAGTATTTGTGTTATTTTCCGAAAACTATCAACCAATTGGACATCTTGCGTTTTAATTTTTCGGTCCCTATACCCATAAAGACCGGATTGTTCACTGACGTAATTAGCAACCAGCCAATCTTTGTATACGATTAGGAAGTTTGTTCCAAAGGAGGATAAATAACGTTCAATACCAGCTATACTGTCGGCTTGTTCCAGTACTAGCTCTTTAATGCTTTTATTCCCCCCGTAATGTTGGGTAAGATAAGCAAAAAAGAGATTAGAAGCTCCATAATAAGGGCTTGAATGGGTAGCGGTTTCGGGTCTAAAGTTGAGCGAAACGTCAGCCTTTTTGAGAAATGAATCTATATGGAATGTCGGAAATCCAGAAAGCTCAACAGCCAATTCAGAAAGGCCTTCATTTACCCAGGCATCCTCTCCTTTGTCTATATTCCAATGAACCGCGTGTTGTAGCTCGTGTGCCAACACACTAAGATATGATTGCGACCCTGGCTTTAGCCATCTGGTATCCATGTATATCATTTTTCGTTGATTACTCAGAGGGCGAATCTGTTTTGGATATTCATCATTCGGACTGAAATAGCCTAGAGCCGAACCGTATAGCCTAGTGTGCAGAATAGTAAGGCGTGGTTCGTTGTATATACCGGGGCCCCAGATATCACCAAAGAATTTGGTAACGGTGGGATATATGTTTTTTTCATACGAGGTGGCTGCTTTAACCAGGTCCTCCTGTTTAATGAAGACGTCTTTATCGACGTACCAGTAAGCATGTTCGGAGACAACCATAAGAATAGCTCGGATGCTGTAAGCTTTCTGGTTACCCTGATCCAAAATCCAAAAAGTTTCCTCGTGACCTTCGGTGAAATGTTGTTCCATCCTTTTCATGTCAGCAGAATTTGGACTTTCAAAATTATTTCCCAGCCGTCGAGCAATGTCGTATAAATCACGATCTGGTGGCACGTTCTTTCTTGAGGAGACGGAAGACCATGACGTATCTGTATTTATTGTATGTTTAGGTAGATACGTCGGAAGTGGAGTAGGTATTCCATGAGTAATAAGACTATCGTTTGGGAAGTTGGAACAAGCCATGGTAAGCATGACTAGTGATAAGGTTAGATTTACAAATGACATAGAAGTGTCCAGTTGGATGTATGATTTCCCTCTACCATTACTTATCCTATGACAAACTTAGATCAGTTGAAATTGTTCATTGTTAATGTGATCCCCTTACTTATAAACGAGGACACTATCTCGACCATAAGCTCAATTGCTTCATCTGTTAAATTTTGGTCTTCTAACGACATGGAGCCTAGCACATAATCTGATTGACTTTCCGATCGACGAGGGCTGCCAATCCCGATACGCAACCTTGGGAAGTCTTGCGTCCCTATAGACTCTATAATTGACCTCATTCCATTATGTCCGCCCGCACTTCCATTCGCCCTTAGACGTATTTTCCCTACAGGAAGGTGTAGATCGTCATATATTACTAGCAGATTGCGCGATGGTATTTTGTATCGAGATACAAGATTCGATGCTGCCCTGCCGCTGAGATTAACAAAAGTGTATGGTTTTGCTAAAAGTATGCGCCTCGATGATATTGTACACTCACCAAGTAACGCGGTCCGGTCTTCTGTAGAAAAAGAAGTAGAGTATTCTCTAGCTAGTCGGTCAATGCACCAGAACCCTATATTATGGCGAGTACAGGAGTATTCTTGGCCTGGATTACCTAGGCCAAGAATAATGTATGACACTGGATCAAAAGAGTTCGACAATGAGGATCGGGACCTTCTAATTAAAGGTGATAAAAACTTTTTCATCATAGTTATAGTTGGACTCTTTAAATTGCTGAGCTAGTTAAGGTTTTGTCAGGTAAATAGTTTCAGATGTTAGACTTCCCCGATGAAGAGCTCATAGTTCCATCTCACTAACTTGGGACGAGACATTAAGAATGGCTTCGGTTTCCTCTTGCACGTTTTCTGGAGACCATCCGGGGGCTACTTCAGTCAAAAGGAGGCCATCGGCTGTTATCTTAATGACAGCTATATCAGTAACAATTAGATCGACGCAATTTTTGGCAGTTAGCGGAAATGTACACTCCTCAACGATCTTAGGCTTGCCATCTTTATTTGAGTGCTCCATAGCAACGATGACCTTTTTAGCCCCCGCTGCTAGATCCATAGCGCCTCCAACGTTTCCTATTCCTCTCTTGGGTAACATCCAATTGGCCAAATCACCTTTTTTTGAGACTTGCATAGCTCCCAATACAGTGACATCTACGTGGCTTCCTCTTATCATCGCAAAAGCATCAGCCGAATCAAAAAAGGACATCCCCGGATTGGGTGCAAGGAATTGACCACCAGCATTTATCAGGTCTATATTTTCATTCCCGGATTCAGCTAAGGGCCCGTAATTAAGCACTCCACTTTCACTGTGGTACATAATACTGCGTCCCTCTGGAACAAATTGAGAGCACAGAGTAGGAATACCAATCCCAAGATTGACCACATCGCCATCTCGTAATTCTTTTGCGACTCTCATTGCAATTACTTCTCTATCAAGCTTAAATCGCTCCATAAGCCACTCCTCAAGTTAACAAAGTAGATGGTTGTACTATTCGATTAACATATATTGCCGGCGTATGTATTGATTCACCATTCAAGGATCCTGGTTCAACAATCTTCTCTACTTCGATGATAGTAATGTTAGCCGCTGTAGCCATGACAGCATTAAAGTTCCTAGATGTACCCTCATATATTACATTGCCTAATGTATCTGCTTGTTGCCCTTTCAGGAGAGCGAAATCTGCAGTCAGGGCATGTTCCAGCAAGAAGTCTTTTTTATTGAAACTTCGTATTTCTTTCCCTTCTTCCAATAAAGTGCCAACACCGGAAGGAGTATAGAATGCCGGTATTCCGGCACCACCCGATCTGATACGTTCAGCCAGTGTGCCCTGTGGTACAACCTCTAGACTGATCTTGTCTAAATTGTAGGCCTTTTCAAAAGCATTTGGCCGAGAAGGAGAAGGAGAGACTGGATAAGAAGCTATCACTTTCTTAACTTGATTATTTTCAATTAAGATACCGGCATCAATGGGCGTGTCTCCGGGCACGGTTCCGAAACCAGTGCTGCTCGCAATACCAGCTGTATTGCATATTATAGTCAGATCTTTCACTCCCAGATCTCGTAAAGCAATTAGCAAGTTTTGAGCCATACCTCCCGGCCCACCGAAGCCATCGATCATCAATGTGGCACCATTGTCGATATCTGCAACTGCCTCTGTAAAGGATGGTACAACCTTATTAATTGGCATTGGTTGAAGCACCTCCATAGGACTGATTTAAATTTTATAGGAGTCAGTTAAAGCGTCTCTAGAGCAAAGATGTTTTAACTCTTTGATTCTTACAGCTTATTTTGACAACTCTCTTATCCACATAATAAATTAATCTGCCTAATTGTCAAAGATAGATTTGATGTTGAATTTTAGTAGAATGGAGGGAGAAGGCCTATCTATTTACTGTGTGTACCTCTGGGAGGTGAGAATATCACCAGCATTGTAATAGTTTCTATAATATTAAAGAACTTATGTTTAACCCCAGCATTTATATACACTAAAGAGCCTGGTGCGACGTCACGTACATCTTCGGATACTCGAATCTTACCTTTACCTCTTAAAATGAGGTAGACTTCGTCTTCGGTGTGCGGTTGTTGAGGATCATTATCGCCTGGTGGCAATTCATAAAGACCAACACTGAGATTTGGGGCGGTTAGAAATTCGCTATAAAGGGAATTGCGGTGTTGGTGTCGAATTAATTCTTGAGACAGTTCAAAGGCTTGCATAAGCTCTCCACCTCGGCAGTATTTACAGAGATTGTTATTTGGCGAACAATTGTACTTCGTTACCTATTACATCACAGTATTCAGTTGTGACAAAGAATGTAATCGACTTTAAATAGTTTACTTTGGAGTTTAGTTTAACAGGAAGATACTTTTCTGCACATGTTATACCTGTCGTGATAAACTTGTTTAGGATGAGTTATATAGGAACAAATATGTTGAGATTTGATATGAATGCAGTAAATATACGGATAAGAAAAGCTGACAGAAAGGATAGAGAAGCCCTAGCTACATTTCAGCAGCATTTGGCCAGTGAAACAGAAAGCAAAACACTAGATAGAGATATCGTTCTGAAAGGAGTAGATGGTATATTTGACTCCGATCGCAAGGGGTTTTATATAGTAGCCGAGATAGAGGACGCTGTAGTAGGAAGCTTGTTAATTACCTACGAATGGAGCGACTGGCGTAATGCCGAATTTTGGTGGATACAGAGTGTTTACGTCGATGCAAAATTAAGGAGAAAGGGTGTTTATAAAGCTATGTACAATCATGTACATTCGATATCCAAATCCGACCCAAATATATGTGGAATTCGTCTGTACGTAGAGAGAGACAATCACATAGCCCAGATGGTCTACACCGATTTGGGAATGAGTAAATCACGTTACGATCTCTTTGAGATAGATACCTAATATACTCCTCTGTTGTAATATGATTTATAGAAATTGTCTTAGAAAATGACAAATTAGAGTTGCGTTTGTGCTGAGAGAACAGGAAAAGACATTTATTAGAGAGAATTGTAGCGGAGTGTTGAGTACCTTTCGCAGAAATGGTGCTGTACAACTCAGTATAGTTTCTGTAGGAGTTTTCAAAGGTGGAGTGGCTTTCTCAACGGTTTTAGGGCGATCCAAAGTGTTCAATCTAAACCGCAATCCTTGTTGCTCTTTACTTATATCTGCGAATGACTGGAGTTCTTATATTGTATTAGAGGGACAGGCGAACATTCTTTCCAGTGTGAATACTAGTCCTAACGAATTGAAAGAGTCCCTTAGGAAAGTGTACAGAGAGATTCTTGGAGAACATCCTAACTGGGATGAATATGATAGAGCAATGATAAAGGATGAAAGAGTAGTAGTGGTGGTTAAGCCTTTACATGTCTATGGAACATTAAGGCGATATCCTGCATTATGAAGTATTGCCTTATCATATATGAATTTAGCAATCGCAATGTCCCATAAAGCCATTCCCAAAGACTTAAATATGGTGATGTCACTGCAATTTATACGACCAGGGATCGCACCTCCAACAACTTCCCATAGTTCCTGTATTTGTTCCCATAAAATTTCGCCTGTATGTACCGGCTGAAGAAATTCACCTGACTCGCACTTCAATTGAGCAAGGTCATCAGCAACTAGAAGATCTGCTTTCTTTAGAGCTGCTACTTCGATTTCTCTAACATAAGGGTTGGCACCCCCAACAGCTGCAATGTGGACTCCAGGTTCAAGATCACTGCTGTTAAAGACTGGGCTAGTGGAATTAGTGATGGTGATGATGATATCCGCGGCGTCTAAAGCCAGAGACGGAGAATCGACTGGTCTGACGTTTATATCTAAGTGTCGGGACATCTCCTGTGCGAAGGAAACCCTGCTCGAGCGATTAGGGCTAAAAACTTTTGCCGACCGAAGATTCCGTACTTTACATGCTGCCTCCAATTGAGTGCGGGCTTGAAAGCCGCTTCCAATAATAGCTAGCGATGAAGAGTTTTCCCTAGATAGATATTTTACAGAAACACCGGTGGCGGCCCCCGTACGAAATTGGCCTAGGGTGTTAGCTTCTAAAATTGTTAGAAGAGATCCAGTTTCAAGAGAGTACAGATACACATAAAAGGCTTGATGTTCAGGTGTTATGGTATATGCCTTAAACCCAAAGACCCCTAGGCTGTAAGCAACAGCCTGCATTGTAGCAATATAACGTCCAGCGCCTGAATAGCTGTGGGTCCTCGTATAATTTACTGCATTACCGAGATGCTGGTCATGTGTAATTTCTTCAATCGCATCTATCGCGTCTTCCATGGTAAGAAGATCACTGACGGTTTGTTCGCAAATTAGCAGAGGTCCGATGTGTTGTCTCCTGAAAAAAAAGACTAACTTCGGGTTGACACCACGCGCATCCAATTGCGAGGCACCGATTCTATCTCCATCTCTTGATAAGTTTGAGCCACACCTTTTTTAAGGGCAGAACTAGCCTTGACAAGATCTACGCCAGGCATGGTCCCTTGAATAAAATCCTCAAAATCACTTATGTCGAGCCAGCCTTCGAGAGGTACAGATATGGTGTCAATTTCCTGTTTGGCAACGGTAAAACCGTTGTTTTGCAGCAAAACTTTGTATTCCTGAGGAGTGAGATGGTTGCGTGACTCCACCTTGTCTGCCCTGACAGGTGAGAGCCCATATTCACGGCGTAAAATACGGAGAGATTTAAGCATCCATTTTCTGTAAAATGCTAGCGAGTCAGGATGTTGCCCACCATCGAAGAAAGATGTGTTGAATGCGAAAGTACCACCAGGTTTCAAGGCCTTAGATATGTCTGTTACAAGAACATCCTTGTCAGAGATATAATGAATAGCATTGCAAAATATGATTGTGTCAGCGGATTCTTTGAGTGTTTCTGATAGCAGCTCAACTCTACTCTGAATAAACTGTATGGCTGCGTCTCTGACTTCAGCCAGATTCTCCATAGCCTGTTTTAACGAAATAGATGATTGGTCTATCGCGATGATGACAGAATTTTTGGCGCCTCTCATCCTATCTGCGATTAGTTCCGTTACGAGACCGGTTCCGCAAGCCAGATCCACTATTCGCTGGCCTGACTTAACGTCAGCCATTTCTACTAGACGGTCATTTATTTTACTATAAAAGGCGTTCTCAGCGAATTTGGAGAACGAGAACTCATTGGATGTCATATGAGCCTCCTGGGTAATGCTCTCAAGAGATGATAGACAGGCTAAACTGTTGTTAGCATTTAGACCATGCTAACTGAGCATTTTACTGCCTGTCAGTTTACAGTAGAGAGTGGTTCTTAGCAAGATATTCTGTGGCAACTTAGCGATAAGAGTTTAAACAGAAGTAACAATATTATACAATGACCTACAGTATTAATGTATTAGGGCACGGAGAAAGAATTGATAGAAATCTACACAGATGGGGCTTGTTTGGGTAATCCCGGGCCTGGTGGTTGGGCAGCTGTGATTCTTGAAAGAGGCAACAGGCGAACAATAAAAGGCCGTGAAGATCACACTACAAACAATAGAATGGAAATATTAGCAGTTGTGGAAGGCCTTAAAGACCTAGATGAGCCAGGTAAAGTAACTGTTTTTAGCGACAGCCAGTATTTAATTAACACCATGA
Organism: uncultured Dehalococcoidia bacterium; assembly: GCA_964431885.1. Taxonomy (GTDB): domain Bacteria; phylum Chloroflexota; class Dehalococcoidia; order Lucifugimonadales; family CAUZEB01; genus CAUZEB01. The sequence goes on from CAYSLK010000130.1 coordinate 9,041, forward strand.
CTAAAAACTGGAACCGCAAAGCCAACTTAGACCTGTGGGAGAAATTAGATTCCGTCGTTGGGGATCACGAAGTGACTTGGCGCTGGGTTAGAGGGCACGATGGAGATCCTATGAATGAAATGGCAGATAAGCTAGCTGTGGGAGAAGCTAAACTGAATAGGGATATTAACCCTTCTACGGGTAAATTGACACATTTGAATACATCTGGAGAAGCCTCTATGGTAGATATCAGTATGAAACCGGACTCCGTTCGAATAGCCGTTGCCAGAGCTCAAATTTCAATGAACCCTCAAACATTGGTTTTGATTGAAGCAAATGACGTACAGAAAGGAGACGTCATTTCTGTCGCTCGTATAGCTGGAATAATGGCAGCTAAGAATACGTCTCAGCTGATACCTCTGTGTCATCCTTTGCCACTAACTAAAATAGGATTGCAATTTGATATGGATCACAAAAACAATTTAATAGCTATTGAGGCCATAGCAAAAACTACTGCAAAGACAGGTGTGGAGATGGAAGCGATGACAGCAGTCAGCATCGCGGCCTTGACTATTTATGATATGTGTAAAGGTGTTGATCGGGCTATGCGTATAACGAACGTAAGGTTAGTGAAGAAAACCGGAGGTACAAGTGGTGACGTAGTTTTAGAATAAGATTAAGGACAGCCCCTGCAAGATGAGAATTCTAGGCTTGTTAATTGACCATCAATTAGTAATCTTACGATATATACAGGAGGAAGCATGGCAGACTACATAACATATTTTAATGGTGAATGGATACCAGTTAGTCAGGCAAAAATTGATATAGCGGATCGAGGATTCACTAAAGGAGATGTGGTCTATGATGTAGAAAGAACTTTTGGCGGTATCATCTTTCAACTGGAACATCATATAGATAGGTTGTATAGGTCTCTAAAATACGTCAGGATAGATCCTGGGATGTCGCCACAGGAAATGATAGGTATTAGCGAACAGGCTGTTATAAGGAATGAGCACCTCAGACATGAAGTCGGTGATTATTATGTCCGACAATTTATTACCAGAGGCAAAGGCACTTGGGCACATAGTGCAGGCCCACCTACCATTTGTGTAAGAGTAGACCCGTTGGATGCCATATCTTATGCTCATCTCTTCGAAGAAGGGATTAATGCTGTTATTCCTCGGACTCGGAGCTATTCTTCTGAGTCAGTTGATTCCAAAATAAAGCACTATAGCAGAATGAATTTTAACTTGGCTGAACTTGAAGCCGGTGACGTTGATCCTAATGCGTGGCCAATTCTGACAGATGGAAAGGGCAACATAACTGAAGGAACGACTAACAATGTTTTTCTGATCTCTAATGGTGTAATTCGCACGCCTAAAGATGAAAGTATTTTGCAGGGCGGGTCTAGGAGCATGGTTTTCGATCTTGCTAAGCGCCTCAATATACCCGTAGTGGAAGAATCGATTCAGCCATATGATCTGTACAATGCCGATGAAGCTTTCTTTTCTAGAACAGGTCCCTGTATCCTTCCAGTTACTAATGTTGATAACAGAAATATTAGTGATGGAGAACCCGGTCCAATCACTAACCAACTTCTAGCCGCTTGGGGTGAAAATGTTGGTATAGATATCGTTGACCAAGCTAAGGATATGGCATACAAAGCCTTTTCACGATCTTTATTCGCGATATTTTAAAGATCGAAAATATTGGGCCTTGGAACCTGAAAGGGGTATGGAATGAACTCAGCCTACGAAAGCGATGTTAATTATGACTATATTATTATAGGTGCTGGTTCGGCAGGATCAACACTAGCCTACCGATTAACAGAGAATTCTGATAAGAGCGTGTTGCTTTTGGAAGCTGGACTTGACTATCGTGCTGATGAAGCTCCTAATGAAATGAAAAGCCCTAATCCTACTGGACTACTAAAAGAGAAGCAATTCAGTAAGTACCAGTGGCCTTCATTGACTTCGCGACGTACAGATGCACAAGAACCACGGTTATATTGGAGAGGTCGTGGCATGGGAGGAAGTTCTTCCATAAACGGACAAATAGCTATAAGAGGTATGTTGGAAGACTTTGATATGTGGTCTCAAATGGGATGTGATCGCTGGGCGGGTAAAAATGTATTACCCTATTTTATCCGTTTGGAAAATGACCTAGATTTTGGGAAGGAATCCTATCATGGTAACAGTGGACCAATTCCTATCTACCGCACCCCAATTGAAAAATGGGGTGCGGTAGATAGGGCATTATATGAAGCGGCAATAGATTTGGGGTACCCTTGGGCTGAAGATCATAATGCTCCTGATAGCACCGGAGTATCTCCACTTGCGATGAACAGGTTTGGACTTGAAGGAGTGAGGATATCGACTAATAATGCATATATTGAGCCTGCCCGAAGTCGCTCCAATTTGACCGTAGTGGGTGAAACGTTGGTGGACAATATAGAATTTGACGGACCAAGAGCCATTGGAGTCAAAATCAGGACAGATGGAGCACCTAAACATGTTCGAGGAAGGGAAATTATCCTTTCCGCAGGAGTGATTCACTCTCCAACAGTTCTTCTCCGTTCCGGTATAGGCCCTGGGAGTGAATTACAGTCTTTAGGGATAACCCCTTTAGTGGACTTACCCGGAGTGGGGAACAATATGCAAGACCACACAGCAATTGGCCTACGACTTGCCTTGTCATCCAGGGCAAGAGCTGCCTCAAGAGACGCCCGTCATGTTAATTGCTGCGTCAGATATTCTTCTGATCTAGAGGGCGCTGGCATGAATGACATGATGATGGCAGGAATTAACCTTACAGGACCAAGCGAGGAAGAAAGGTCTGTTGGGCTTTTAATGGTGGGTGTGTATCAATATTTTTCGCGGGGGAAACTGTCAATCGTCTCGCGAGATCCTGCAGTGCAACCCGAGGTTGAGGAACGCATGTTGTCCGATGAGCGTGATCTTATTCGGCTTAGAGATGGAGTGAAACGGCTATTTGCGGTAGCGACACATCCAGCTTTCGATGGGGTGTCAGAGGGCATCTATCCCGGTTCACAATATGAAGAAATAGAACAATCGGAACAGATATCTGTTAATAACTTTAAGAACGACGATGAATTGGATAGCTGGCTGATGAAATTCTGTGAAGACACTCAACATGGCACGGGCACCTGTAGAATGGGTGATATTCATGATCGGAATACAGTCGTCGATTCGAATGGTAGAGTAGTTGGCGTAAGTGGACTCCGGGTAGTAGATGCGTCCATAATGCCACAAGTCGTACGTGCTAATACTCACCTCACCACAGTTATGATAGCTGAATATATGGCTGACCGAATTAAAGGGGAACTTTAACTAATCATTGTGATACAATTCCGGTCGTTTGGACAATGTCCTATCTAGGACTGTAGCCAAATCCTACACTTGTAATAGGTACATACTTAATTTAGTCCAGAAAAAAAACTCGGACGTTATAGTTATTAAGGACTGATCTAATGTTAGAGCGATTCAAAGTTCCGCGAGAGGACCAGGTTCGTGTACCGGAAGATTCTCTAAGGATAACTGTTACTGCCATATTCGAAAAAATGGGAGTCTCTCGAGAGGATGCTAAGCAAGCTGCTGATGTACTGACATTGACGGATCTCCGTGGTGTAGAGACCCACGGTGTTTCTAATATGCTGCGGGATTATGTAAGTTTGTATAATGAAGGAAATCTCAATCCCAGGCCGTCGTGGAGAATTGTTAGAGAGTCTCCTGGTACAGCAACAATTGATGCTGATAACGGATTAGCCATCATACTTGGACCTAAAGCTATGCGTTTAGCTATAGAAAAAGCACGCAAGGTTGGTGTAGGTATAGTAACCATGTTTAACAGTGGCCATTCAGGTGCAATTGGTCATCATTGTATGCTGGCGGTGCAAGAGGATATGGTTGGTATGTGTACAACAGCTGGTGGAGCAGTAGTGGTACCAACCTATGGATCGGAAGGTCGATTAGGTACTAATCCAATTGCAATTGCTGCCCCAGCAGGTAAGGAAGCCCCAATAATATTCGATGCTGCCACTTCAGCTATTGCTGGAAATAAAATCAGATTAGCTCAAAGAGTGGATGCCGATATGCTATCTGGGTGGATATCTGAGCTTGATGGCACACCCATAATGAAAGAAGTCCCTGTACGTGAGAGAGGGGAATATCACCATCTTCCTATGGGAGGTAGTCGAGAACAGGGATCACACAAAGGATATGGATTTGGGCTTATGTCTGAAATATTGGCAACCATGTTAGCAGGAGCCTTACCGACAATGCTAGATGAAGATGCTGGGTCAAGACATTATTTCGCGGCCTATAACATCTCCGCTTTTACTGATGTAGATACGTTTAAGCAAAATATGGATAAGATGCTGAAAATGTTGAAAGAAACGCCGCCAGCTCCCGGTTATGAACGGGTCCTATATCCTGGATTATCCGAAAATGAAGAGATGATAGAACGAAGGTTAAATGGTATTCCCCTTCACAAAGAGGTGGTTGAATGGTTTGATGATATATCAAGTGAATTGAATGTGCCGCGGCTACAGAGAATTTGATGAGCAATTGGCTTGCTATCGAGCTGTGGAACCACCATCTATAACTAACTCAGCCCCTGTGACAAATGAAGACTCGTCAGATGCCAAATAAAGGACTCCGTAAGCCACATCATCAACTGAACCTATTTTTAACATTGGGATTCGTTTTCTTCGATCCTCATATAGTATAGGATCATCCATAGCATCCTTTATCATATCTGTGTCGATAGTGCCCGGATGTACAGAGTTACATCTTATATTATTTTTAGCGTACTGAATCGCTATAGATTTAGTTAGCAAGCGAATGGCGCCTTTACTGGCAGAATAGGCCGCAGCTCCTAAGGGACTACCAACTAAGCCTCCAACAGAGGAAATATTTACAATTGAGCCACCACCTGATTTCATGAATGGTATAGCTAGCCTAGAACCTAGAAAAGGTCCTTTGACGTTTATATTCATAATGTCATTCCATTCTTCTTCGGTGGTTGTTTCCACTCCATTACGACTGTAAATGGCGGCATTGTTTATAAGAACGTCTAATTTCCCATACGTTGTTACTGCTTTATTTATAGCGTTAATCCAATCCATCTCTCTAACAACATTCAGGTGTACAAAGATTGCTTGGCCTCCGTTCTCGGTTATTTCGTTCGCGATTTTTCTGCCTTCCTCCTGTAAAATATCCCCGATAACGACTTTAGCACCCTCTTTAGCGAACAAAACTGCTTCAGTTGCTCCTTGTCCGCGCGCAGCTCCGGTAATGAGTACTGATTTATTTTCTAGCCTTCCCATTCTGCTGCTCCTACAAAAAGTTCGTATCTATCCTATGGAGGCCTAAAACTTCGGCAAGCCCAAGTATTATAATATCGACATATGGGTCCAGTATTTACCCCCTAAATGGGTTTCATATCACAATTACTTTTTGTGATCGCTGACGTTATTGGTGATTGAATGGAAGCTTGTCAGAGGCAAGAAGGTAAATATAATAGCAGATATAGCGAATATCCCGGCTACGAAATAAAACAATGCATCTATTCCATGATTTTGATAAAGCCAACCGGCGATAATGGGCGCTAGGACGCTGGGTACTAATCGTGCTAAAGAAAGTACACCAAGGGCTGTGTTGATGACGTCATGGCCGACAATATCTAGAGCAGCGGCTGTTAATATGGGTTGGTCTCCGTAAAGAAACAGACTTATACCTATTATTAACAGAGTTAAGAGGATACCTTGACCGTAGGATACTAACAGTAGTGTAAGAATACATAAAACTAGTAGCGATGGCACTATTATCTCTTTTCTCCCGTATCGATCTGATAAATATCCAAGCAACGGAGTTGAAAATAAGCCCACTAGAAAAAGTAAACCCATATGAAATCCTCTAGACTGGAAGCTCATATGAAGTTCTTGGTCGAAATAAATTGGGAGGAACCAAACCAAAGAGACGTAGGTCATGTTTCTTAATGCACTTACGAGATTTATCCCCCATAAAACCCTGTTTCCCAGCATTTGCTTTACCAGAAATAATTGGTCATGCAGGGTAGGGGTAATATATTTAGCTTGGTCGTCCTCGCCTATTTTTTTAAACGCCCAGAGAACAATCACGACTAGTAGAATGGGGATAATAGCATAACTAGTTATAATGCCACGCCAGGTCAAGAAACTGAGAAGGATTCCAGTGGTGATCAGAGGCCCTATGATGTCCCCAATATTGCCTCCTATGGCATGAATTGACAGTACCGTAGCTCGTTTCTTGGGGAAATGTTCTGACAGAGAGGCCGTGGCAGGTAGATGCCAAACGGAGGAGGCTACAGCAATCATCGCTATTCCTATGAGCAGCACCGGAAATAGTTGTGCAGTTCCGACTACTAACCAACCAAGGCCGAATAAAAGAACACATAGAGCAAGTATAAGTCCCCATTTACTACGATGCATATCAGAAAAAATTCCGGCGGGCGCAGATACGATACTGTCAGATGTACGTTCAACAGCAGCAATAATGCCAACACCTATGACTGAAAGGCCGAAGGTGGCTTTAATCTCTGGGAGGAGTATGACGAGAGTTTGGTCCAAAGTGTGGAATAAGCCGTGCATTAGAGATAGAGTGACAACGATGAATCCACCGCTTTTACGGATGTCCCTATCTTTGGTATTGATATTAGAAAAGCTCAAAATCTATCCGGTGAATCCGAAAGAGAAGTAATAGAATGCCACAAAGATCTTAGATAACGGGTTCTATATATTCTGTGCTAGGCGATGTTATACCTGAGGTATGCCGAAGTCAATATTTCTTTAGATAAGAAATTGATAGATTAATCATGGGTGAAGTCTGGTGCAACGTGTCTACAATTACTTAAATTTGATCAAATGCCAATTTACCAATGACTCAATAGAAATATTACTAGGCCCTAACCTTGAAAAAGACTTGAACAAACCACGTCTTTCTGTCAGGATAAGCCTATGGATCTAGAAGAATTTAAATTAGTTGAACCCGTTCCAGAGTTGAAGAACCCTTGTGCTATTTCTATGTTGAGGCCTTGGATAGACGTGGGCAGGGTAGGTACATTAGCTTTAAATATTATGGAGAAGAAATTAGGTGCCTCAGAACTGGGTAGGTTAAAAAATCCCGGCAACTACTACGATTTTACTAGGTATAGGCCACGGACAACTTTAGTAGATGAAACCCGCATTCTGAGTATACCCAATAGCGTCATATATTACGCCCAAGACGCCGAATCCGAACAGGACTATCTATTCCTACACTTAAGGGAGCCACATATCATGGGAGAGAAATTTACAGACGCAGTTGTGGCTCTACTAGAGCATTTCAAAATTAAGGAATATTGTCGTATAGGTGGAATGTATGATTCAGTACCACATACAAGACCGGTCATGATAACAGGCTCGGTTAATGAGTTTAGATCGGAGCTTGTGAAGGATATTCTATCCTCCCGGAAAAACACCTACGAGGGACCGACAAGTATTGTTAACCTTGTGACCGAAGCCATGGAGAAGTCAGGCATAGACACAGTTAGCTTGATGGCTCATTTGCCGCAGTATGTCCAGTTAGAAGAAGATCATATGGGTGCCGCGCGTATTATGGAGGTCCTATGTAATCTATATGGATTTCCGAAGACTTTCGTGGACTATAAACGCGGTGAAAAACAGTACAATGAAATAGATCGGGCGATTATAGACAACAGCGATGTGCGCAACTTCATAACACAGCTAGAAACGTATTATGATCGTATCTTGGTTAATAACGATGAAGTCGATCAGAAGCTTACGTTTTCACCTGAAGTAGAGAAATTCTTGTTGGAAATGGGGAATCGATTAGAAGGACCTGGCAATGCCGAAGATGGAATGTAAGCAAGATAAAGCTAAGGTCTGATCTAGAACTTTCCCATCACTCGTATTCTTATCGGTAGAAATTTGAAGTGTTTGAGGTAGGGACAAATGTTAAAATTCTCCGCCAATCTTTCTTTGATGTTTACAGAGTTAAATTTTTTAGAACGTTTCGCAGCTGCAAACAAAGCCGGTTTCAATGGTATAGAATTCTTTTTTCCGTACTCATATGATAAAAACGCACTTTCAGATCAACTTGAAAAGAATGATCAGGTTCAGGTACTTTTTTCTTTACCACCCGGTGACTGGGAGGCCGGAGAAGTCGGCATCGCTTGTCATCCCGGTCGAGTTGAGGAGTTTCAGGAAGGGGTTGGTATCGCTATAGAATATGCCATAGCATTGAATTGCAATCTGATTAATTGTATTGCTGGCATCACTCCTACAGGAGCGGATCCCGATAAAGTTTTTGAGACCTACCTCTCAAATATACGATACGCTGCCTCGGAGTTAGGCAAAGTTGGTAAAGAGCTAGTAATAGAACCTGTGAACACATACCATCGCCCGGGGTTCTATTTGAACCGTACGGATCAGGCTGTGAAAATAATTGATCAGATTGGCGTGAATAGTCTTGGACTGCAATATGATGTTTATCATGCACAGGTAATGGAAGGGAATCTTTCCAGCACAATAGAAACAAATTTGGAGATTATCAGACATATTCAGATTGCTGATAACCCGGGCCATCATGAACCTGGCACCGGAGAGATAAACTTTAACTACTTGCTTCCATTTATTGATCGAATAGGATACAAAGGTTGGATAGGCTGCGAATATGAACCTAGAACTACCACCCTTGAGGGTCTGGGATGGTTGAATTCACATATTTAAGTAGTTAAAACTAGTTTAATTTTGGAGTCATAATTCTGATTAGAGATTTCATAGGTTATGGACCTAATCCACCACGCGTTAAATGGCCTAATGGGGCTCGTATTGCAGTTTCCGTAGTTGTGAATTACGAGGAAGGAGCCGAGTATTCTATACTCGATGGAGATTGTAATAGGGAGACTAATAATGAAGTGCCGTCGCCGCTTCCCCTAAATCAGAGAGATCTCGCCAATGAGTCAGTCTTTGAATATGGTAGTAGAGTTGGTATATGGAGATTATTAGATCGTCTTGCTAGATATGAGATAAAGGCAACCTTTTTTTGCTGTGCTTTGGCATTGGAAAGAAACCCTCATGTCGGCCCAGCCATAGTTAAGGCTGGACATGAAGTCTTCGGTCACGGTTATCGATGGGAAGAGTATTTCAAAATGGACGTGCACTCTGAAAGAGAGGCTATTCAGAGGACTATTAATTCACTAAAAAAGACAACTGGTGTACGCCCATTAGGATGGTACGTCCGTTATGGTCCAAGCGAGCACACTAGAGAACTTATTGTGGAAGAGGGGGGCTTTATGTATGACAGCATGTCATACAACGATGATCTACCTTACTATACGAGCGTTGGAGACAAGAAGTGGCTGGTAGTACCTTACTCCTTGGAAGTGAATGATACTAAGTTCTGGAGAGGTGGAATGATCAGCCCGAGCGACTTTTACGAATCTATGAAAAACACCTTTGATGTTCTATATGAAGAAGGTGCAAGGTATCCCAAAATGATGTCCATAGGATTACATTGTCGCATTTCTGGGAAGCCTTCGAGGATAAAGGTTGTTGAGGATTTTTTGGAATACGCTCTTAGTCATCCAGATGTCTGGTTTGCTCGTAGACTAGACATAGCTAGATGGTGGCTCGAAAATGGCCAGTAAATAATGTTAAGCGGATTAAGAAATGATAATAAGTAATTTATTTTACCTACATCGAAGAACTTATAGATCAGCACGACTTCTCAATTGACTGAAGGAAATATGGCGAAGTACAATTCAATTAGAAAAGGGGCATGCACTAACCTTGTATGTAGAAGGAGATAGTTTATGGATTCAAGCCTTGTGCGAAAGATCGAGAAAGCCAAGGACTATGCAGAGCAACCGGAGAGAGTAAAGATCACGCAATATAGGGCACAGTTTAGAGGCGATAACAACGATCATTCAATTGCTTACGAGGCTGGAAGATGGAATTGCGATTGCAGTTATTTCTCTGGGCGTGGGACCTGTAGCCATACCATGGCTATGGATTTGATGCTGAATAGGATGGCTTTATAGAAAACCGGATCTCTATTACTTGTGTAACGTGTGGGTCGGGCCAGATCTAAGACAGACGTGGCTTATCGTACTATAACCTATATATCAAACCGTCTGAATACAAGGCAAGCGTTCTGTCCTCCAAACCCGAAACTGTTTGACAGAACTGTGTCAACGGTCCGTCTTCGAAGAGTGTTAGGCACATAGTCTAAGTCACACTCCGGGTCCGGATGATCATAGTTGACAGTAGGGTGAATGTTGCCATGCATGATGGTTTTAATGCTGGCAACGGCTTCCACCGCCCCAGCCCCACCTAGAGCATGTCCTATCATGGATTTGGTAGAACTAATTGGTACTGTGTATGCGGTCTCCTTAAACACTTCCTTGATAGCTAACGTTTCAACTAGGTCGTTTTTTGGTGTAGAAGTGCCGTGTGCATTAATATAGTCTATTTCTCCCGGACTTAGGCCCGCATCATCTAAGGCCCAGCGCATAGCCCGGGCGGCTCCTTTTCCGTCTTCGTCTGGCTGAACCTGATGGAACGCATCAGAAGAGACGCCATAGCCGGTTATTTCTGCTAGAATGTCTGCCCCTCTATTAAGGGCATGGTCCAAACTTTCCATTATTAAAACACCGGCCCCCTCAGCTGGAACAAACCCATCTCTTTCACCGTCAAAAGGACGACTAGCTTTATCTGGAGGAAGGTTGCTTCGTGAAAGAGCCTTGATGACATTAAATCCCCCTAAACCTAACTGGCTTATTCCAGCTTCGCAGCCACCTCCAAGGATGACGTCTGCAGCTCCTCTACGAATAGCTTCAGCGGCATCACCGATTGCTTGATTGCCCGCTGCACATGCAGTAGTAACGGTAGATGTGTACCCCTTCAAACCAAACAATCGACTTACGTTAGCCGCAGCCATATTTGGCAGACTCATAGTTATGAAGAATGGACTAATTTTCATACCGCCTTTATCTACTAAAATACGGGCATTTTCCTCGGTCGTAGGAAAACTGCCATTACCAACTCCGAGAACTACTCCAAGCCTCTCCGGATTTTCTTTGGATAGGTCTAGTTGTGAATGTTCTATCGCAACGTACGATGCAGCAACTGCTAGTTGGGAAAATCGTGCCATACGACGAGCCTCTTTCGGATTTATAAACTGGCTAGGATCAAACCCGGATACTTCGCCAGCTATTTTGCAAGGGAAAGGACTGGGGTCACATAAGGTAATGGGTCCTATACCTGATTTTCCCTGAAGAAGGCCACTCCAATATTCCTCGACAGATTCTCCAAGAGGAGTCATTGCCCCCATTCCCGTGATAACAACGCGTTTTCTGTTTATAGTCATTATAACCTCACACAAATCAACGAAAGGCTGTTCCCTTAAATGAAGGATATAACTCCGGAGGTATGCCTTTAACTTTCTCTATTATCTCTGCAACTACCGATAACGAGCCTGTTCCGATAATTAAGTCATCTTCGTTAGCTAAAGTGATGGCCGCCTGAGTTGCTTCACCAACGTTATCAAACACGGCTTCAACCGACAACCCTTGTTTCACGGATGTTCTGAAAACGTTTTCGATGCTATTAGCCCGAGGATGTCTAGACCGAGTAAGTATCATAACGGGATTAAGCACCTTTAGTTCGGACAACATCTCTTCAGTACTGTGGCCTCCAAGAGTGCCGAAAATGGTTATTAGACGATTGAATCGGAAGTATTCGGAGATTGTTTGGACGAATTTTCCTAGGGAATATGGATTATGAGCTCCATCTACAATAAATTTACATTTATTGGTTTTCAGTATCTGAAATCGTCCTGGCCATGTCACTTCCTTTAAGCCTTGGCTGATGTTGTTATCTGAGATTATAGATGATTGTGAATCTAAGACTTTTATAGATGCTATGGCGGTGGCTGCATTTTCCAACTGATAATTTCCTAATAATGGCATAGTTAACATATAGCTCTTACCGGATAACCTATCGTTGCAGTTCAGAGTGAAGGATTGCTCAAGCAAGTCTGATTTGGTCTTATTCCAATCGATTTGCTTCTCAACTTCGATTAAAGGTGCTTTCATATTCTTTGATATTTTTCTAAAAACGTTCATTGCTTCCTCTGATTGTGGAGCTACGATTACTGGCACTTCAGGTTTGATGATACCTGCTTTCTCTGTAGCTATACGTTTAATTGAGTTCCCTAACGTATGGGTGTGATCGAGACTTATGGACGTGATGACGGAAATACTGGGGGTAACTATGTTGGTTGCATCCAGGCGACCGCCTAAACCGACCTCTATGACCTGGTAATCGACTTTGTTGGTCCTGAAATGTAAGAAAGCCATACTTGTAATGAACTCAAATGTTGTGACAGATCCGAACTCTGCCATCTGGGACACATGTTGAGCAGCAGGCCAAGTTTCCCGGACCAGATTAGCAAAATCCTTTTGACTTATCGGGTTAAGCCCGATTCTTATTCGTTCTACTGCGCTATGGAGATGTGGTGATGTGTAAAGACCTATCTTAAGTCCGGCAGCTCTTAGTATGGAAGTTATCATTGCAGCAGTACTGCCTTTCCCTTTAGTTCCTGCCACGTGTAACGTAGGTATGCTGTCATGGGGATTACCTAATCGCGCCATTAATAGACGCATTCTCTCTAAGTGGAAGACAGAATTTGTTGGACTATGCTTAGACCTCTCAAAATCAGCCAGACTCATTACTAGTTCCAGTGCTTCTTGATAACTCACATTAGGGTTTATGAGTGATGGAAGATTATGGGATTCTTGATTGGTCATATAAATATATCCTCGAGGACGTGGACAGCAGGATAGCAAATAGGAATTTATTTACCCTGTGAAAATTCCATGTGAAGACTACTGAGGGGGATGCCTTAATATTCCGCACCCCCCTCAGTAGTCTCTTCATATATCTTTATTATTATAGGGCTCCTACCATTGAAGGCGGAGGTCCTCCGTTCACCATTTTGGCTACTTTCTCCTGCTCTGGGAGAAGAGCATTGATACGCTCAAACATTGACGTCGTCTTCTCAAGGGTAGACTCGTCGATCCCTCCACGTAATTCAGCATGGTTCTGTAACAGATAAGCTGCAACCTTATACGAATCGAAATGTCCACCGGCAATACCTGCTCGCTTGAAATACCCTTCAATTCTCTGCACTATGCGAGGATTCCCGTCTGTAATAGTTTTAAGAGTCATCCTTTCAGGTAAATCAGCGGAATATACTTCGTTGACCAGTTTAAGATAGAAATTAGCTTCGAACAGATCCTCTATATCAGCGTCCCTCACTCTTGTTACCTCTACCCATTTAACAGGATTACTTCGTCGGAGAGTTTCGTTTTGATTGACGCCATCCATCTTTTCTTTGTTTTTCGGCGTGACATCCATGAGGACAGCAACGCTAACATAATTTTCGCCGAGTAGAGAAAGAAAAGCAGGTAGGTTATCAGCACCTCCAACAGGTATGACAACCCAACGAGGGTCTAGCCGCTGACGGCCTTTGGATGCAAGAATTTCACCTAAGACTTGAAGATAAATTAAGTCGGATGCACAGTTTACCATAAGGCAGTGGGGAGCGAGGAATAACGTTTGGGCTGTTTGATAACTCAGAGCAACCTGCAAAGGGAATACGGTCTCTTGATCATTACTAAGAGTTCCATCGTTAATTACAGTTCCCACGTCATCTAGATCTTGAACAGTTCTAACTCGTTTTAGATTTTCGAGGTCTATCATGAAAGGTGAGTGCGTGGTATATATAACTTGGTGTTTCGGCGCAAGACGTTCGTCTATAAATTGTAGGAAGTCATGTTGAGCCATAGCATGGAGATTCAAACCCGGTTCATCTAGGAGCAACACCAGAGGCGTTTCCTCTTCTTCTTCTAGCTGTGAGAAGTAAGCAAGAAAAGAGAAGAACCAAACGAATCCCTTAGATCGCTCATCAAAGGGTACCGAAACTCTATGACGATTATTCCATATCCTTACATGTAGAATCGTTCCTGCGTTAAGGGGAGGAGGATCATTAGGGTTTGCGGGAGAAAGGTCAAATTCAACTCGAAGTTGTTTGTTCTGATTCCAAAATTGGAAAACTTCGTCCGAAATACCTATCGAGGCGGACTCTAGCTCGGCCTTTAGATGTTCATAATTTAGCTGGTTTTCTAGGTCTTCCATTTCAGCTCCAGCCAAGTCTATCAGTGATAGGAAAGTTCGGTCAGCGTCATCAAGAGGCCCTCCGTCTTCACGCCGTTGCCTAATATCTTGAATTGATATTCTTCCTCTCATAGTACTGAAATCGTCAAAGTAGACAAATCTAGGCATGTAACGCTCGAGATATTCTTCAATTATTCGTTTCCTCACTTCATCCACTGCGAGATTAGATATTGCGTTTTCATTTATCTCGAAATCCCAATATCGCTGGTTGGAGTAATCTTTGTGGACTTGTACACGAGGTGAAGGAAGGACATCTCGACCAAAGACATCTTCTATTTCTGAGATTTCTTTCTGAGAAAGTTGAAATATACCCCGTACGACGATGGCAGGTTCTGTCTTATGTGCTTTTTTATACCGTATGTATCCCTTCCTGGGATAGTCTTTGAGATCAAAGTCCGACCGGGCACCTAGAACTGGATTAAGACGCCTTAGAGCATTTAAGAAGGCTGTTTTTCCAGATTCATTCTTCCCGACCATGCAGGTAACTCCATCTAGACTTACCCAACCGGAATCTTCAACACTTTTGAAATTGGTGACTCTTGCCTGCGTTAGCTTCATGCCCCCTCCTGGCTACGTTTGCTTGATATGCTAAATTAAACAAAATTTCAGCTGAAAAGGATCAATAAGCGGTGTTTACAAGAGGAAAACTCCATGGAGTGTCAGTACCGCTTGCCCCAATTCACCAAGGCAAAGCCTAAGGTAGGGACAGCAAACTGCGCAAGGGATTTGTGGATACTTCTAACAGCTTTATTTCACATAGCCCTTTCATATTTTCAGAGTTACGTAAAAGATTCTGTTCTGTTTGAATGATTTAATTACTGAGGTTGGATGGTAGAAGAGGAATTGATGCTTTGATTCTGCTCCCAGCTGGATTTCCATATTTCCATCAATACGAAAGCCAATCCACTGCGCTTAACAGATTTTATTTCTTTAAAACCTGATTTAGTAAAGGAACGCCGAGCTCTATGATTCCATTCTAGAGTATGTAAATAAATGCGTGTCAGGCTGGTTGATTTAAAAACGTGTTTCAGAAAAATTGACACCGTATCCGAGCCATAACCTTTGCTCCAGAATGCCCGATCTCCTATCATTATTCCCAGCTCAGCTTCTCTGTTTCGTGTATCTATATCGTAGTACATACAGTTCCCAATATGTATACCTTTTAAAGTGTCTATGGCGAATCGTTTAGATCGAGTACTCCCGAACTTTAATTCCTGTTCAGAGTATTTCTTAAAGTCACTGTAGGACATCTCCAGTGGGCGAGTAGCGTCTAGACGAGCTAATTCGGCGTCACTTCGCCACATGTAGTCGTTGGGTATATCATCAATACGTTTCTCTCTAAGAATCACTTTATGCCCAGTCAAAGTGATTCCGTCTGGCCCAAAATTTCTATTTGACCATGGAAAGGCTTTCCTCAACGACTCCTACCTCATTCTCGTAACTCAGAGTTTCTAGGGCTACCTTTACAGGAAGCCATTTTACGATATCGAATTCATGATCATGTAAAGAGACGTCACCACCAACAGGTGTCATCAAATAAAAATATACAGTTTTATTGGGGCGTAAGCCAGTTCCTTTCAGGAGGAAAGAATATTTGATACTTTTAACGAAACTTTGTATCTTAACGTCTAGGCCGGTTTCCTCCCTGGTCTCTCTCAAAGCGGTTTGTTCTATTGTCTCACCCTTAACCGGGGTACCTTTAGGTAAAGCCCAGATAGATGGTGAAAAGCGTCCACATACTATAATTTCTATAGCATCGTGTTTAACACGGTATACGACACCGCCAGCGGAGATCAATGTAGGGTTGCCTTGTTCTGTTTTCATACGTTTTTTTATAGCTGAACGTGACTCATTTTATTGTTTGTCCGTAGAGTACGTCAAGTTTGGTGAAAAAGGCGAAAGTCGTATTACCTGTAACAAATAACACCACTATTGTTCAAAGACTGACAGATAACTTCATCCACGGTTGAACTAATCAAAAATAAGTCTTAGAATATAGTAACCTAGTATCAATGGGTCGAGGCATCCAAAATTTAACAACTCTTTAAATCAGTCCGGCGAGTCTGGTAAGGGTCATCAGTTTGATAGAATCAGAAGTGCTTGAAATCGATATGGGATTAGTGATTCAACCTCTCTCCGAAAGGTGGGAGGTTTTTTATATATATGAAGACTGTAAATACGGTTTAGTGCGTTCTTTGGATAGAAGGAATATTACATGACCAATGGAGTAGAAACTAGAATCATACTTACATCCGATGAAATAAGACGAGCTTTAACTCGTATAGCCCACGAAATACTAGAACGCAACGGTGGAGCCGAAGATGTGGTTTTGGTTGGTATTCATACCAGAGGTGTTCCTCTTGCAGAACGATTGTCCAAATACATGATAGAATTCGAAAACGCAGATATTCCCTTGTGTGAACTGGACATTAGTCTTTATAGGGATGATCTGTCCAGTGGGACTAAGCCAGTAATGCGTCCGACTGTACTATCTGTTGATATTCAAGGCCGTAAAGTGGTGCTAGTAGACGACGTTCTTTATACAGGTCGCAGCATAAGGGCTGCCATGGATGCATTAACTGATTTCGGTCGACCAATAGAGATTCAATTGGCTGTACTGGTGGATAGAGGGCATAGAGAATTGCCAATCAGAGCAGACTATGTAGGCAAGAATATACCCACTTCGCGGGTTGAAGAAATTAAGGTAAAAATCTTAGAAATTGACGACGTGGAACAAGTTATACTAATGAGGATGAGGGATTCATGATTCGAGTGTCGAATACAGGAGATCCATTTAATCTGATTGATCAAAGTGTTCCCGAGACTGCTGGGAGGCAACATCTTTTGGATCTGGACGACTTTTCGAGGGAAGAAATCGAAGGAGTTGTTGAGAACACAGACGTTATGAAGGATGTGCTGAAGAGAGATATAAAGAAAATCCCAACTTTGCGTGGCAAGACCATCATAACGCTCTTCTATGAACCTAGTACTCGTACACGAGTTTCCTTCGAACAATCTAGCAAAATTTTGAGTGCAGATGTCATCAATGTTTCTATAGCTGAAAGTAGTGCACGTAAAGGTGAATCGCTTTACAATACTGCATTGACTCTTCAGGCTATGAATGCAGACATTATAGTGATAAGGCACCCTCATTCAGGTGCCCCTCATTTCCTGTCAAGATTTTTGGATTCCTGCATAATAAATGCTGGTGATGGATCACATGCACACCCTACACAGGCACTCTTGGACATCTATACTATACAATCAAAATTGGGAAAAATAGAAGGATTGAGAATAGCTATAGTTGGCGATCTATTGTACAGTCGAGTCGCTCGTTCTAATTTATGGGGATTCACTAAAATGGGAGCAGAGGTAGTCCTTTGTGCGCCACCGACTTTGATATCAACAGATTTCTTGAATCGATACAGACAAGTTGAGGGACATCCATTTTCCTCAGTCAGAATAGAAACAGATATTGATAAGGCGCTTGATGGTGCAGATGTAGTTATGGCTTTGAGGCTGCAAATGGAACGCCAGCTAGACGGACACCTTCCTACTCTTAGGGAATATTCGCGGATGTATGGAATCACACCGTCTAGACTTAAATTGGCGAAGCCTAATGTGCTGGTTATGCATCCAGGGCCAATGAATGAAGGAATCGAGATAGACCCAGAAGTGGCTCATGGTGCCAATTCAGTAATAGAAGAACAGGTCAATAATGGAGTAGCAGTACGCATGGCAGTATTATATGGAATGGCGACGCCTATTAGAGGTAACTAATTAGTAGAGACAGTTCCAATTTTGGTGATCAATTCAGGAAGATTAGGCGGGTAAATTAATTCCAATATAGATATGATTTGGTTATTCGAGGTAAAGTACACAATTCGACACAGACGTCACATAGCGATTTATAGTAAAGGGTGGTAGTAACTTGACTTATGTGCTTTTCAAGGGCGGACGAATAATTAGTCCCGCTGAAAAAATAGACAAAATAGGCGATTTGTTAGTTAAAGACTTCCAGATATCAGCGATGGATGAAAATATCGTACCATCAGAAGGAACTTTAATAATCGATGCTACTGATATGGTAATAAGCCCAGGATTTATTGATATTCATTGTCATCTAAGAGAACCGGGATTCGAATATAAAGAGACCGTTGCTTCAGGAACAAAGGCAGCTGCAAAGGGAGGATTCACAACTGTATGCGCCATGCCAAATACAAATCCCACTATGGATTCACGAGCAACGGTTGATTTCGTTGTGCGTAAAGCCCAGGAAGAGAGTTCAGTAAGAGTCCTTCCAATAGGATGTGTGACTAAAGGTAGTTTGGGTAAGCAGCTATCTGAAATGGGAGAACTAGCACAGGCTGGTGTTATAGGTTTCAGCGACGACGGCCATCCAGTGGCCGATTCTAATATGATGCGTCAAGCTTTGAGGTATAGCTCATCTTTAGGTTTACCTATCATCAATCACTGCGAAGTACCGGAATTGTTTAAAGGTGGGTCCATGAATGAGGGCTGGATTTCGAATCGACTTGGGATAAAGGGAATTCCGAATTCTGCTGAAGAGATAATGGTAGCAAGAGATATAGCATTGGCGGAACTTACCGGTGGTAGATATCATGTTGCTCATATTAGCACTCCCGGAGCTATAGAGCTAGTTAAACAAGCAAAGGATAAAGGTATTAATGTAACCTGCGAGGTTACACCGCACCATTTAACTCTAAGTGAAGAGGTTGTTCTGGGATATAATCATAATGGTTCGCCGTTTGAACCACTGACGACCCAAGCGTATGAGACACAAGCTAAAGTTAATCCACCTCTTCGTACTAGATTTGATGTGGATGCTGTAGTCGAGGGATTGAAATCTGGCGTTATTGATATTATAGCGACGGATCACGCCCCTCATAATAATATAGAGAAACTGTGCACATTTGATGATGCTGCCTTTGGAATTAGCGTTCTCGAGACTGCTTTGGGCTCCCTAATGTCACTTGTACATACTAATGGGTTAGATTTATCGTTAATCTTAAGAGGTCTGACATCAGCTCCAGCAGCTTTTATTGACAGGCCTGAACTAGGCAATTTAAAGAGAGGAACTCCAGCAGATATTACGGTGTTCGATCCAAATCAAGAGTGGGAAGTGGATTCGTCAGAATTTTTGTCTAGAGGGAAAAATACGCCTTTACAAGGGCAAATTCTCAAAGGGCGAGTCGTGATCACAATGGTTGGCGGGAAGATAAAATATTCTTCAGGGAGCATTAAAAACATCTAATTGAAATGATTAAAAGGATAGAATTTGTAGAAGACTGGGAAGGAAGAATTAGTGTGGTAGATCATTGCTTCATATTAGAATCCCTGAAAACTAGCTATCAACGGGCACCGGAATGGCAGACTCATTTTAATAAGGATTATTATACCAATTGAAGGACAACGTAGGAAATTTTAAAAAGGCCAATTTAATACTTGAAGATGGCTCGATCTATGAAGGATACGCCTTCGGATCACAAAACATGTCATTCGGGGAAGTGGTTTTTAGCACTGCAATGACCGGCTATCAGGAAATGTTAACCGATCCGTCTTTCGCTGGACAAATTGTTGTGCCAACGTATCCTCTGATTGGCAATTATGGTATTAGCCAGGAATATGCTGAATCATCAATGATTCAAGTGTCTGGATTTGTCGTCCGACAACATAGCCTCAGGCCAAGTAACGGCATGAATGTTATGACGCTACATAAATATTTAGAGTCGCAAGATATATCAGGGATAAGTGGTGTGGACACTCGAGCTATCACTAGAAGACTACGGGCGCAGGGCGTAATGATGGGAATTATATCTGTAGATGAGAACAGGAGCGAAGCACTGGCGCGTCTTAGCAAGGTTCCCAAGTACAAGAATTCAGATTTTGTTAGTAAAGTGTCAACTCCCCGTCCATATATCTGGAATGCTGCTCAATCAGAAAAAGAGTTACCTGAAGAAAAGTATCGTATAGTCGTCACTGATTGCGGACTTAAATATAATATTCTTCGTATGTTGAAAAGTAGAGGTTGTGAAGTGATGGCGATGCCAGCCACCTCAACATCGGAAGAAATTTTGGAAAGGCATCCCGACGGAGTTATGTTATCTCCGGGACCAGGTGATCCAGAGTTGATAAACTACGTGGTGCAACATTCTGCTGGTCTTGTAGGAAAAGTTCCTATCATGGGCATTTGCCTAGGGAACCAGGTGATAGGTAAAATCTTTGGTGCCAAAACTTTTAAACTCAAGTTTGGACATAGAGGGACGAATCACCCTGTGAAGGATCTGAAAACGGGTTTGATCCGTATTACTGCTCAAAATCATGGTTATTCAGTTGATCCGGACACTTTACAGTCAGAAATAGAGGTAAGTCATATTAATCTCAATGACGGGACAGTGGAAGGTCTCAGGCACAAATCATTACCTGTAATGTCAATACAATTTCATTCAGAAGCATCGCCTGGCCCCCTTGATAGCGAGTACGTTTTCGACGAATTTCTAGAAATGGTGCGACAAAGTAAGAGTGGTCATAAATAGACCTATAATGACATCATAATCTTCTTGGCCATTCCTGCATTTATGGTTAATGCGCGGTCTCCTCGGAAAGTTTATCGACTTGGCTAGCAACAGTAGTAGAGAGGGTCTTTGCATGGGAACTAAATTGAATAAGGTGCTCGTAATTGGATCTGGTCCGATCATAATAGGGCAGGCGGCCGAATTTGATTATGCGGGTACTCAAGCTTGTAAATCGCTTCGCGAAGAAGGAATAAGCGTTATACTAGTTAATTCCAATCCCGCGACTATTATGACGGATGAAGATATCGCCGATTCTGTCTACATTGAACCTCTCACCTTAGAAGTATTAACGAGGATAATTAAAGAGGAATGTCCGGATGGGATACTCCCTACTCTAGGTGGACAGACAGGATTAAATCTCGCTGTGGAACTAGCTGATGCTGGAGTATTGAATTAATATGGCGTTAAGATGCTGGGGACCCCTCTACAAACTATTAAAAGTGCGGAAGATAGAAATCTGTTTAGGAAACTTCTAATTGGAATTAATGAACCTGTGCCACCTAGTGCTATAGTCGAGTCTATGGAAGAGGCGAGGAAAGTAATGAAGAAATTAGGACTTCCATTAGTGATCCGACCTGCATACACTTTGGGAGGCACGGGTGGTGGCATAGCTAACAACCGAGAAGAATTCGAAAAGATCGCAGCTTCAGGATTGGACGCTAGTCCGATTTCGCAAATATTAGTGGAAACGTCTCTCGTTGGCTGGAAAGAGCTGGAATATGAAGTAATGCGCGATTCAGCTGATAATTGCATCACCATATGTAATATGGAGAACATAGATCCTATGGGAGTACATACTGGCGATAGCATTGTAGTAGCACCTAGTCAGACATTGTCAGATAAACAGTATCAAATGTTAAGGACATCCAGCATCAATATCATTCGCCAATTGGGTATCGAAGGTGGATGTAACGTACAATTTGCGCTAGCGCCAGGAGATGTCGTGTCCAGCACAATGCAAAATACCATACAACATACCAGCCCATATTATGTAATAGAAGTGAACCCTAGAGTTAGTAGGAGTTCAGCGTTAGCTAGCAAAGCGACGGGATATCCCATAGCTAGGGTAGCTGCCAAGATAGCTATAGGAAAACGTTTGGATGATATACCAAACTCTGTGACACAAAAAACGATGGCGGCATTTGAGCCTGCCTTGGATTACTGTGTTGTAAAAATACCAAGGTGGCCGTTTGATAAATTTCCATCTGGAGATCGTACTATCGGCACACAGATGAAAGCGACCGGGGAGGTTATGGCGATTGAACGCACCTTTGAATCAGCTTTCCAAAAAGCTATACGATCATTAGAAATAACAGGGAGATCACTATTATGGGAGGATAGTAGGCATGTAGAGGGAAATGTTGATCCTAAGCTTCTATCACCTCACGACGAGAGATTATGGACTTTAATGGCCGCATTGAGACGAGGAATGACGCCGGAAGATCTTTCTAGGGCTACTGGCGTGGACCCGTGGTTTACCCGAGCTTTCGAAAATATAGTGCACATGGAAAACCGATTACTTACAGAGTATTTTGATCGTGAATTGTTATGGCAGGCGAAACGATTAGGATTCTCAGATGAATGTATAGGAAAGCTTACCGATCGAACGACGGAGGAGATACGGGTTTTAAGAAGAGAATGGGGTCTAAAACCTGTATACAAGATGGTGGATACCTGCGCAGCTGAATTCGAAGCCTATACATCATACTTTTACAGTACCTACGAACAGGAAAACGAGGCGATTGCTATCCGAGGGAAGAAGGCGATGGTATTGGGAAGTGGACCCATAAGGATCGGACAAGGCATAGAGTTCGACTACTGTTCCGTTCATGCTTCTTGGGCTTTACAAGAAGACGGGATTAAAAGCGTTATTATTAATTCCAATCCTGAGACCGTATCGACAGATTTCGATATCAGTGATCGACTATATTTCGAACCGCTCGATGAAGAAAGCATCCATGATATTATCGATAACGAAACCATAATTGATGAAAACAATGAACCTGTCATTCCTCCGTCTGTAGTCCAATTTGGAGGACAGACGGCTATTAGCCTGTCGCAATCACTGGATAGATTAGAATTGCCTATTCTTGGTTCCACTGCACAAGCTATTGACACAGCTTCTGATCGAGATTTGTTCGAAGAATTTTTGACCTCTGTGGGAATTCCTAACCCTCCTGGAATGGCGGTCAGTAATATAGATCAAGCCTTAAACGTGGCTAACGATATAGGGTATCCTGTGTTGTTGCGGCCGAGCTATGTGCTTGGCGGCCGAGCTATGGAAATAGTCCATAGCGAAGTTGAAATCGGTAGATATATGGAGAGAGCATTAGAGGCAGGAGCCGGACGCAAGGTTCTGATAGATAAATACTATGAAGGCCGTGAAGTAGAAGTGGATGCGGTATGTGATGGAGAAGATGTTCTAATTCCTGGAATTATGGAACATATTGAGAGGGCAGGTGTTCACAGCGGAGACTCAATGGCAATTTATCCCGGCCTAACTCTTTCCAGTCAGGAAATTTCTACCATAGTAGACTATACCACTCGTATTGGTCGATCTTTGGAAGTAAAAGGCTTAATGAACATTCAATTTGTTGTTGTTGGTGGGCCGGCTTATCGTAGTCCTGGCCATTCGTATGATGAATCGGAAGACACAGAGGTTTATGTTCTCGAGGTTAACCCCCGGTCGAGTCGAACAATCCCCTTCATATCTAAAGTAACGGGAGTCCCTATGGTTAACCTTGCCGTAAAAGTGATGATTGGGAGGAGTCTGAAAGAACAAGGCTATAAAGGCGGATTGTGGCATAAACAGGATTTGGTGGGCGTAAAATCTCCTGTATTTTCGATGTCTAAATTAGCTGGAGTTGACACCTACATGGGACCGGAAATGAAATCTACAGGTGAAGTAATGGGGATAGACTATAATTTTAAGGCGGCATTATCTAAAGCTCTTTTAGCAGCAGGACACAAATTGCCTAGTAACGGCTCTGTTTTGTTAAGCATAGCAGATAAGGACAAGAATGATTCCATTCCTTTGGTTAAAGATCTTTTCGAGGCTGGGTACACTTTTTATGCGACAGAAGGCACCTCACAAATGATCAGTGGCCTAAACATACCTGTTAATACTATTCCTAAAATTTTGAGTGGCCAAAAACCCAACGTCGTCGACATTATTAATGAAGGTAAGGTTAATGCGGTTATTAATACTGTTACGGGGGACAGAGACGTTCTTCAGGATGGCTTTCAAATTAGGCGAGCAGCGGTTGAACATCGTGTGCCGTGTTTCACATCTGTGGATACAGCGCGGGCAGCCTCTGAAAGCTTACTATCAGAGGCTGTTGGCTATAACGTTAAGCCTATGAAAGGATATCTCTCACGCTATTAGGTTAGGCACAAAGACACCAGTGAATTAGCATTGAACTGGTGTGCAAAATGGCGACACTGTCAATTCCTATGATCTTCTAAATGCTAACGTTTAGAGGTGTTCTATTTCCGATATAGAACACGTAAGAAATGGCAAAAACACCTGTTTACCACGGAGTGATTGAATGATAGTACCAAAATCTGTAGACACTGTTGTTGTAGGAGGCGGCACCGCTGGTTCTGTGATAGCGTCCAGGTTGATCGAATTTGGAAACCAATCAGTTCTTTTAATAGAGGCAGGCCCTGATTATGGGCCATTAACCCAGGGATTATGGCCCACAGAGCTTACGGATGGTCGCGTGATATCTAGCACAAATAATTGGGATTACAGGAGTTCTTCTATTCATGGTCAACCTGGCCACATTCTGCAAAGGGCGAAAGTCATAGGTGGCTGTTCTTCGCATAATGGTTGTATAGCACTCTGGGGTTCTCGAGCCGATTATGATGGATGGGAATCCGATGGGAATATAGGATGGTCAACCAACGAGGTTTTGCCATATTTTATAAAGGCTGCAGCGCAATTGAAAGTTAGAGACTTTTCTCAGTCAGAAATAACACCCTTTCACCAAGCCTGTCTAGATACTATCGAAGGAATCGGAATACCAAGAACAAGTAACCTTAATGATATGGAAGAAAATACAGCTGTAGGTATTTCACCTGTTAACATACAACAGGGAATCAGGTGGAACTCGGCCTTCGCATACCTTGATAATGTGCGCGATGATAATAATCTAACTATACTCGGTGACGTACTGGCCAATAAAGTAAATTTTTCTAATGGTCGTGCGGTGTCTCTCAATGTTGTTATAGATGGCGATCTCATCGATATAGCAGTCGGACGAGTTGTGTTGTGTGCCGGTACGTATGAATCACCTACGATTTTACTCCGATCAGGTATTGGTTCACCGGAATCACTTTCAGATCTCGATATTAAAACCGTTGTAGATCTCCCAGGTGTCGGGCGTAATTTACATGATCACCCCTCTATATCTTTGAAATTCATCGGGAATAGACAGTTGTCGGATGGAATGGAGGAAAGCTTAGCGAGTGGAAATACTGTTTTTACTGAACAGAGTCTTGCCAAAGTAGCTAGTGATAAGTGCACTAAGGCGTTTGATATGCATATATCGCCAATTACGGAAGCAAACCCAAATACTGATGGGTTATGGCCATGTAATATAGCTGTTTCTAATATGGCCCCCAAATCACGCGGACGATTGTTTATCTGTAACGATGATCCTACTGAAAGACCAGTTATAGATACAGGATATCTTACCGATCCCGAGGATAATGACATTGCAGTTCTATTAGAAGGGATTTCTCTTGCCAGACAAATATCATCACAACTACCGCTGTCAGCACTGATAGAAAAGGAAATATGGCCATCAAAGAATCTCAATAATGCCAGTGAAGTCAGACGAAAATGCCTGCATTATTATCACCCAGTAGGCACTTGTAAGATGGGGCCCGCTCATGATTCTATGGCAGTAGTAGATAGCCAGGGGAAAGTATATGGAACAGATAATGTTTACGTCGCTGATGCTTCTATAATGCCTATTATCCCCCGGGCCAATACTGCGCTGCCAACACTTATGGTGGCTGAAAAGATTGCATCCATTATCGTAAATTGACCTAAAATACCCAATCGAAGAGTATTGATTTGCATCGAAAAAAGCCAGTATTTATGACCGCAACCTGGAAGAATCTCCTGTTCGTTAATTATGAACTAGAGCCTAGCTTGGTTATACCGCTTATACCGGATGGTACGGAGCTTGATATGGAAGATGGCCGCGTGTTCATTAGTTTGGTCGGATTGCAATTTGTAGATACACGTATTTTAGGAATACCGGCTTTTTTGAATCGTAATTTTGATGAAGTCAATTTACGGTTTTATGTTAAAAGGCATTGTGGACCTCAGTCGAAAGAAGGTGTGGTATTTATAGCGGAAATAATCAAGAGTAGAATGGTGGCATGGATAGCGAAACTACTGTACGGAGAGAATTACTCTGCACGAAATATCAATAGTCAAGTAATTGAAAGAGATGATGTAGTCACTAAGGTGACTTATGAGATCTTCATGAATGGTATCCGAAGCGAAATGTCTTCTATAATTGAATCTAATTTAGATGAGTTTAGGAATATGGAATCAAATAGAGGTTTGGTTGAGCGGTACTGGGGGTATTCCAGTGGTAGAGGTGGGAAAACCATTGAATACGAAGTTGAACATCCTTGGTGGCCTATATATGGTACGAGCGAGAGTTACATCGACTTTGATTTCGGGGCTCTCTATGGAGAAGAATATGGGTTCCTAACAGATTGTGAGCCAACATCGACCTTTTACTGTCCAGGTTCTGATATTAAAGTTAGGCTGGGTAGACAAATCACATAGATTCCATGAGTAAGTTATTTTGATCCCTATCAGAAATAGTTACAATGGTTATTTCAATAACATTCGGTCTAGTTTCCACTGTCCGTAGTCAACAATAATCCTTGTGTATCTCGCAGGCTTGGGCTATGTCTTCATTGGCCTGAGTAGGGTTACCAAGTTCTTTATGGGCTTCACTTCTAAGAAAATATAATTTGCCACGATTTAAACTACTGAGGGTGTGTTTTCCAATTTCGTAGTAGTCAGTTGTTATGGCTAAGTCTAGATCTTCTACTGCCAAGTCTAATTCACCTATGTTTATATAAGCTTCAGCTCTTCCAAACAAAGCTTCTAGACTATTGTCATATATTTCTAGCATCTGACTGTAATCCGATGCGGCTCTTTCATATAGGCCCATCGATAGCAAAATGTCACCCCTTAATTTGTTTGTAACTCCTTTTGCGTGACCAGATTCGAGGGCTTTATCAAAATTGAGGAGAGCCTTATCTTGGTGACCCAGTTCTGAATGAGCAATGCCTAAGGCGTTATATGCTTTCGCGTGGTCGGGATCAGAATCTATAACTTTATCGAAACTTGTTATTGCATCTTCCCATTGCTCTGACTTTAGAAATGCATTACCTTCGTTAAAGAGTTGTTCTGGATCAGGTCCGCACCCGAAGGTTAATAATACTAACGAAGCTGTTAAGGCGACGTACAATAAAAAGCGATACTTCATGTAAACTCCTTATAATCAGGGCGTGCGAATCTCGTAAAACCTGTTCTCTTTATTTCCCTTGGTCAATGAATTCTGATATACGTTCACCGATCATCATGCATGTCACGTTTGTGTTTGCCCGAATACAGTTTGGCATTATAGAGGCATCCGCTATTCTAAGACCTTTAATGCCATGGACTTTACCATATTGATCAACAACCGCCATAGGATCGGACACGGGTCCCATCTTGCAGGTGCACGATATGTGCTGCCCGGATGTTACTTCACGCATCATATACTCATCGAGAGCCTCGTCAGTACTCAATTGTTCATGAGTTGGATCTGTTAGATCCCCTATGATACCTTGGAATGCTCCATGTTCACTGAGTTTTACGCATAGTCTTGTAGCGTCTCTAAGTCTTTTACGATCAAAAGGATCTTCAAGATATCTATAATCGAGAAAAGGCTGAACATTTGGATCCTTTGATGTCAGCTGCAATTCTCCGGATCCCATCGCGAGATCCAAGACAGCTAACATTCGTAGTCCGATAGATTGGGTACGGTGGCCTCCCCGGTTAACACGCTCGTTAGCGAGAGATATCATAGTAATCGCCATGTCGTTGCGAAGGTCAGAACCAGGTGATGTGTAGCGGAGATGAACCTGAACTCTAGGTGCTTTATCGTCTATTATTTTGTAACTGTCGCTGGGATCCCAAGTGACATGTATAACCGGATGGTCTCGTAAATTTTGCCCAACTCCGGGTACATTTCTGACCATTGGAATACCTAGGTTTTGCAATTGTTTTGAAGGACCTATGCCTGATAGCATTAAAATTTGAGGGGAACCGATAGCACCTGCGCTTAGAATAATTTCTTTACCCCGGACTACAAAAACCTCACCTCCACTTTCAACTTTTGCGCCTACGACTCTGTTATCATCGAAAACTAATTGATGTACTGTACAGTTAGGCCTTATTGTTAAGTTCAATCTATTTCTGGACTGGCTTAAGTAGCCGAGAGCGGTACTGAATCTAATACCGTCTGGGTTGTTTAATGGCATTGGTCCTACGCCTGATCCATCAGGGTGATTATGATCTGGACTATCCTTGAAGCCGAGAGCCCGACAGGCGTTGTAGAACGCTTCTTGATCGTCGTGCCAAGTGTCTCTCTTGAACCTATGTGCCACTATAGGGCCATCAGTGCCGTGGAAATCATCCTGGAAATCCAAATCTGTCTCCAGTTTTCGGAAGGAGGGAAGGAGTTTTTGAAAACTCCACTCATCGTTACCCAGTGCTGACCACGAGTCGTAATCCTCGGGTACACCTCTTAGAAAGATCTGGCCGTTGATGGCGCTGGATCCTCCGGTAACTTTTCCTCTTGGGACTAACATCGGTTCGGCAGTTTCAGTAGCTTTCCCAATAAATTGCCAATTGTGGTCGCTTGTAAAGATATCCACACCAGTTGCATATCCATATTTGACTTCTTCAGGGAGCTGGTTAAAATCGGGATAATCAGGACCGGCTTCTATTAGTAGGACTGAACGATTTTGATCTTCTGATAGTCTGGTCGCAAGGATGGACCCAGCTGACCCGGCGCCAATGATGATAAAATCGTACTCCATATCCCTTCCTTCCTATTTATATATTCCTAACAGAGAAGAATTTCCGAGCGCACAGAAAACCTTGGGAACCAAATTGTTATTAGTGACTACACTAGTCCAGTAATTCTTCACGCAATCTGCTAATGAGTATCTGCCTTTCCTCGTCGTTGACATTGAAGGGGTCAAATGCAAATTCGTCTGGGTTAGCCAAATCATGCATATATATCCGCGGATTCCCTTCAGCTAGAGCCTCATAGACCTGATTTCTACTTGGCCCATTCCATTTATCACCAAACTTAATAACGGTGTGAGGTATTAGATAATCCCAGTCATCGTGCCTAATTGAAACGTCCAGTCCTGGAACTTCGATTATCGCATCCATGACTTCCTGACACATTGACATATATTTTTTGGTTTCTTCTTCCTGATCTTCATTCACAAAGATTTCGATAGCACGTAAGAGGCCTATTATTTCTTCTTTGGCTACTTTCATACCTCGACCTATAAACTGATGCGGAGCTGAATTCGCGTAAGCTGCTTCGATTAAATCTGCACGTCCACATAAGATACCAGCACCTTGAGGGCCACGAACGCCCTTGCCTCCGCTGTAGATAACCATATCAGCGCCTTCATTCGTGAATCTACGCAGATTAGACCTTGGTGGTAAGTATGATGCTGCATCAACAATCACTGGGACACCACGTGCATGCGCAATTTCGCAGACTTGTTCCAATGGTATTGCACGACGAGAAACGAAAGGTGAAAAAAGATAGGCTACGGCGGCCGTTTTGTCAGTAAATGCTGCTTCTAACTGCCATGGTGCGCATCGTCGGCCGTCCCCGATCTCTACGAATTTAGCACCTACGGACCGATAGCATTGGTCATACGCGAATCGATGAGTTCTATGAATAATGATTTCATTTTTCATCCCATCTGTATTGGGGAGTTGTGCCATTTTCTTCGGATCTGACCCTGCCACTACAGCAGCAGCTTGCAGTACTAGACCTCCAGCCGCACCACTTGCAACCAGTCCGGCTTCAGCCCCCGTTATCTCAGCTATCACTTTACCTGCCTGTATATTGAGTTCATCCATATTTACCATTATATTGGAGGCTTTATTCATAGCCTCCATAATTTCGGGACGAAGTCTGCTACCACCATATTTCGTGGTAGAGCCGGATGCGGTAATAACAGGAGTTACATCGATAGAGTGATAGATCCCCTCAGGATCACTTTGCAGTTTCATATAAGATCCCCCAGTCAAATATAATTTAGATATAGATTTAGTCAACCGATCAAGTGAGTGAGATTATACCATTATCTGACACAGTATCAAGAAGGAGATGCTCAGAAAACCTAAACATTGGGTTCTCAGGCGAGTTTTAATTATAAGAGATTAGTGTCAAAAAGACTTCTTTAGGGGTTTTACAAACGCCAACCGAGGAAATCTTCATTTTCTTTTGACATAGTCACTGTCTAACCGACCATAGTTGTTTTGAGAAACCGGAAATCTGCATTGAGGATATGATCAGCATGCCTATCAAAGCATTAATGATTAATGCGAATGGAGCTCCACCAATATCAGCCAATGACCCTGATATAAAGATGCCAATAGGTAACCCATACACTGCTAAATGCCGTACACCCAGTACGGACCCGCGAAATCCTTGGTCGGATTCGGTCAAAATTAAGATGGTAAGCATCACCATAACGACCGATTGTGAATATCCTGCTACAGCAAATAATGGTAAGGACGTACTAAACCAAATTGATTGCGAGACAGTGAGTATGACCAGATACCATATCCATGTACCGATTATAAATACTTTCCCAGGTCGTTGAATTTTTGGCAATAGCGCTACAGAAATAGATCCTACAAGAGATCCTGCCGAATAAGTACCCAAAAGTATGCCGAGTCCAGTTGAACCAGTTTCAAGAACTTCTCGAGAGAAAATTGTCATCAGTCCATGATTGGTCGTGAAAGCAGTTCCATTTAGTAACACATATGTTGATAGTAATGCCAACAGCACTCTATGATTGGCAATATATGTAAGGGATTTCGACATATCCCGTAAGATAGAATTT
>CAYSLK010000131.1:0-16645 GCA_964431885.1 uncultured Dehalococcoidia bacterium
TGTCATATCAGTTTTGTTCTGGATAAGTCATGCCAAGTGAATTTGCTGCGACTCCTGGTTACGTGTTTATCGTGTCTAATGAGCAGTATGTTTGTTCAGGACCGTTTAAATTTAGAGACTGGGCTCCTGGCTATAAAATTACGCTCGAACGTTTCGGTGCATATCAGCCAAGATCAGAGGTTGGCAGTTTCGTAACTGGAGCTTCGGTACCTTACATATCCAAGATTGAATGGTTGGAAGTTCCGGATGAGGAAACAAAGATTGCAGGTTTGGAAACAGGTGAGTGGGATGTGGTTGATGGAGCGGCTTTCGATTTCTATAAGAGATTAGAATCCAATCCAGAGATGGTGGTACCTCTTTACAAGCCAGGTCACAGGTCTGAATTAGGAATAAACAACCTACAGTATCCATTCGATAGCTCAGAGTCAGGAAGACTTGCTCGATTGGCTGCTGCTGCTGCCATTGACGTAGACGTTGTAATGGCTGCATTAGGCGATAGTGCCTTGTGGATGGTTTGCCCTGCCCTCTTTTTCTGTGGCACCCCTCTAGAAAGTTTCGAAGGTGTAGATGGATATGA
Source organism: uncultured Dehalococcoidia bacterium (assembly GCA_964431885.1). GTDB lineage: Bacteria > Chloroflexota > Dehalococcoidia > Lucifugimonadales > CAUZEB01 > CAUZEB01. The sequence continues at coordinate 578 of CAYSLK010000131.1, forward strand.
CGTTGGTGACCCAGCGAAAGCTGCAGCGTTGTTGAAAGAATCGGGCTATGATGGAAGTCCTATAACTATATTGAATCCAACAGATTACGGTACAATAACTCCTCTCGGCCACGCGATTAAGCCGTTCTTAGAGCAGGCAGGATTTAACGTAGACATGCCGGCACTTGACTGGTCTAGCATTGTGCCAAGACTAGGTAAGAAGGACGGATTTAATATGTACACGACATGGGGCGTACACTGGGGATTCAATGCGAACCCGGTTACGTGGAATCGTTTGGCGGTCAATCTGAACCGTCCTAACGCGACGACAAATCCGCGGATGCCCGAATTGGTGAAAGCATTTGCTGAGGCATTGGACCCAGCCGCGAAAATGAAAGTCATCGATGAGATACAGCGCGAATGGTTCGATAATCCACCAAGTGTTTTCTTGGGCCAATGGTTCTCAATCTATCCACATCGAAGTTGGTTGAAGAACTTTAATTTTGCCCATATTCCAATGTACTTCAATGCATACCTCGATAGGTAAGCACAATTAAGTAGTACAAGGTCTGAGGTAATTAATGAGCCTGCCTTACTAGAGTGTGAGGCAGGCTCTCTACTAGATAAAAGGTAATTGAATTGCAACGGTACATAATTCAAAGACTTATAGCAGCCATACCCGTACTTTTCATAGTCGCACTGGTGATCTTCGCGTTGTTGAGAATAGCACCAGGTGATCCGGCTGCCCTATTTGCGGGGAATGATGCCACTCCTGAGCGTATCGAAGCTTTAAGGGAAGGCCTTGGCTTAAATCAACCACTGCCCGTCCAACTTGGGATATGGTTGAAGGATATTTTAAAGGGAGATCTAGGTACATCTCTTACCTCCCATCACAAAGTGACTGAATTGATATGGTCTAGAGTTGTCCCTACGCTGTCCCTAACGATTCTTACAGAATTATTTACAGTCGGCATAGGTGTACCTCTTGGGGTTTTAGCAGCATGGAAAGCAAATTCATGGATAGATCGTGGAGTCATGCTGTTTGCGTCGTTTGGATTTTCCATCCCCGTTTTCTTTCTGGGGTTTATGATGATATGGCTGTTTGCCTTACAACTGGGATTCTTTCCACCTGCTGGCTACGTCGAACCAACTGAAAACCTGTGGCGTTATTTCCATCGTTTACTTTTGCCTTCAATTGCCACCAGCACAATTTTAGTTGCGTATATTACGAGAATGACCAGAGCTAGTCTTCTTGAGGTTCTGCGGGAAGATTATATACGGACTGCCAGATCTAAGGGACTTACAGAGACATCAATTCTCATTAGACATGCCTTGAAAAATTCCGCGCTTCCCATTATTACGGTTATTGGACTAGGCTTTGCTGCACTGTTGTCTGGTCTAGTAGTCACGGAACAGGTTTTTGCTATACCGGGTGTGGGGCGATTGGTTATTGATGCTATTGTTCGGAGGGATTATCCGGTAATACAGGGAGCAATATTGCTTATTTCCGTTGTATACGTCTTTGTTAACTTGTTGGTTGATCTTTCATATGCCTATTTTGATCCAAGGATAAGATACTGATGATAAGTGAAGACAGGGCAGTGATAGAAACTAACCCTTCCAGGGCTTCCCTTGAATTAAAAGTTAGATTAGGTCGTACATTGCGTTTGGCCCGCAGGTATCCTACGACAGCTATAGGGATTCTTGTGATCGTTTTAATGGTAGTCATGGGAGCATTGGCACCTTTTTTGTTTACGGGTGATCCATATATGGTAGATCCTCCCAGTCGTCTACAGGCTCCATCCGACGCCAATTGGTTTGGAACTGATTTTCTCGGAAGGGATGTGTATGCGAGGACTATGTACGGCGCGAGAATTTCTTTGTTAGTTGGATTTACTGTAGCTGTAGTATCGACTATAGCGGCCGTTCTATTGGGACTAGTATCGGGTTATTATAGGAAAGTGGACATTGTTGTCATGCGGATTATGGATGGCATGATGGCAATACCAATCATTCTATTGGCAATTGCTTTGATGGCGACCCTGGGAGGGAGCATCCAAAATGTAATAATAGCTTTATCCGTCGTCGAAACACCTAGAATGGTGCGTATAGTTCGGGCGTCGGTCTTAAGTCTACGAGAACTAATGTATGTAGATGCTGCTTTGTCTATTGGTGCGTCCACTCCGAGAATACTTTTCAGACACGTACTTCCTGGTACTATAGCACCAGTGATAGTGCAGGCAACTTTTATATGTGCTGAGGCGATTCTGGTTGAGGCGGTTCTAAGCTTTTTGGGTGCAGGTACTCCTCCGGATATACCCAGCTGGGGAACAATGATGGCAGAAGGTCGAAAGGCCATTTCTGTTGCCTTTTGGGCTATCGGATTCCCGGGTATGTTTCTAACTATAACTGTCTTGGGAGTTAATCTGGCTGGTGATGGACTGAGAGATATTCTAGATCCTAAACTTGCACGGAGAATGTAATAGTAAATATACGCTCAATCGTTACTCGTTAGTTTCGAAGGACTATTGGGCTTCATCCTTTTCATGAAAATGTAAGGTGCTAGATAAGATGAAGTGGTTGTATACATGTGAACTGACCCTGATTTTCATAGACCCTTCTCATGATCCAGCACATCTTTTACTTCATGCGTAGTGGTTCGTACGTTTTAAATATGTTTAATTCTTCATTGAACAGAAAACGAGCGATAGGAATTTCTTTTGCCGTAATTATCCTCGTTGTGTTTTTGCTATTTAATAGATTTCCAAAATTAGACACCATTCAGGAAGACCTAGAAATTGTGAACGCCCCTCAAGTGGAATGTTTTCAAGGTTTTTGTATAGAAAATACTGATGATGTTTCATTTTTGACCAGGTGGTGGAACTTCTCTATAACCTACCTGAAACTAGTATCTATTGGGATGATATTCGCATTTCTAATGGCAGGTTTAACTGAAGCCCTTCTATTCCCACCTGGTACCTCTAAGCTCAATCCGACAAAAGGAATATTCAAGGGAACCGTAAAAGGAGCACTTTTAGGGCCAATTTGGAATTTGTGTTCTGCATGTGTAGTCCCAGTAGCTTCGGCATTTCAGAAAAGAGTTGGTACGGGTGGTGCCATTTCTATGGTACAAGGGTCATCTACTCTAAATATACCCTCATTGGTTATGGTAATTCTCGTATTCTCGCCGGTGTTAGGTGGGAGTCGAATTATACTGAGCGTGATAGCCGCATTAATTATAGGTCCATTGGTAGCACTTATTTCTGGGGTTAAAAAGGACTTGCGGGAACCACTGGAGGAACCAGATAATTCAATAATTACCCAAGTTGAATTGCTTACTTGGAAGTCGGCAATTATTTTAGCTACTAGGGATTGGCTTAAAACCTCTTTCAGATATCTCCTAAGGCTGGCCCCTATAATGATTATTGCTGGATTTTTGAGTGGTTTTGTTATCCAATGGATTAGTCCTGATATAGTTGATAGATACCTAGGTGATAATCTCAGTGGTGTCGCAATTGCAGCTACTATTGGTATTCTAATAAATGTGCCCTTACTGTTCGAGATACCACTCGTGTTTCTGCTCCTTATATTTGGGATGGGTAATGCACCTGCAGCTACTCTTTTGTTTACGGCAGCAGCAGGTGGCCCTATTACCTTTTGGGGGCTGTCGAAAGTCATTCCATTAAAGGGTATTACCACATATGCGTTAGGTACATGGGTTATCGGAATTCTCGGTGGATTAAGTCTGCTGAGTATAAGTTTTATATCTGATGAGATGAGTGATGAGGCAGTCTCGGATTTGAGGAGTGTGACTTATTCTAACAATATTGTTATCCAGAACATTGTTCGTGAATCAGAGATATGGACCGCTCCAGCAATTTATAGAGATTCGAATAACTCATCAGATTACGTAGTTCCATTTGTTAATGTTGCTCCCGATAATCTAATCAACAAATCTCAGTATTGGAATAACTATGTGTGGAACTATAGGCCGGGAGTTGTCGTCTTTGACTTTGATAGAGATGGAGATCAAGACATCTTTATATCATCGGAAACTGGTCACTCTAATTTCTTGTATGAAAACCAGGGGGATGGTGTTTTTATTGATGTTGCGGAAAAATCGGGTGTGTCCAGCCCAATAAGTTATGCGACGGGTGCTGTAGCCTGCGATCTCAATAATGACGGTTATCAAGATCTCTATGTTGGATCACAGGGCATGACTGGAACTAGATTAGATTTCCGATCATCATTGGTGGACACTGTAGAGGCTGCTAAACTTAGGGAATCAATTATGGATAGGCTGTTTGTCAACAATAAGAACGGAACGTTCATTGAAATAACAGAAAGTGCTTTTGGTGAGCAAGTTAATTATCGGGCAGCTACCAGTGTGGCGTGTGCTGATGTTGATAATGATGGATGGTTAGACTTATACGTTGCAAATCTAATTGCAGAGGATTTTTTCGTATTCGACGATCCTACCCATCCCGGCCATTATAATATACTTTACCGTAATAATGGCGATCTTACGTTTGACAACATCGCTTCGTCTGCGGGAGTGGATGGCCCGCAGATATTGATGCGTGACCAGCAAGGCCGTGCTGTAATGTTTGAAGATCCTGAAACTGGTGAAATGTATGAAGGCTACAACCCAAATTCCTTAGACGCTGATGGTAACCGTATAGGCGATCCCACTGGACGAACCCACGGGGTAATGTTTTTTGATTATGACGACGATGGTGATCAAGACCTATGGGTAGCCAATGACGGTGATCGTTTTCACATATTCAGGAACGATTCAAATAAATTTAACAATGAGGTGCGTTTCACTTCAGTTGCAAGATCCATGGGGATCGATAAAGTTGGTAATTGGATGGGTATGGCAGTCGGCGATTATGATGGGGACGCGGATTTGGATGTCTTTGTAACAAATGTCGGATACCATACCCGAACTCGTCCGCCATTGGACAGTCCCGCTGGTTATTGTGAGTATCATGACCAGTTTGTCTGGGGGACATGTCTACACTATTTATTAAGAAACGACGGCATTAGAGAGGTGTCAAATCTAGGTATAGTCGGTGATTTCAAAGATGTAGCGGCTTCGACCCATGTCTCACCTAGCCAATACATGCCTCCTGACTCGTTGGAACCAACAAATATAGGACCGTGGTGGGAAGTGCCGACCGGTATTGCGGCGTATGACTTTGGTTATGGTGTAACTTTCTTTGATTTGGAAAATGACGGGGATCAGGATTTATATTGGACGGGTTCTGAAGTTTCTAGCGGTCAGGGTGTTGGAGGAAACATCTATCCCAGTGTTGGCCGTATGATGAGAAACAATGGTCAAGGCTCATTCGAGGATATTACCGCCGAAGCTCACCTATTGAATGTTCTTGGGGTAGATTATTCATTTATTGGATCAGATGATACTTCCATACAACTGAAACTACGAGAGTTAAGAGTCGCTTTCCATGAGAATGGTAAAGGCGTGGCCCATGGAGATTTCAATGGTGATGGGGCTGTTGATCTGATAGCTACAAATAGTAGTGGCCGAATTAAAATTAACAACTCAAGTTCTGATATGGTTTACGCTAGAGGTCCCGTATTTCTCTGGCTAAATAATAACTCCGACAATCATTGGATCAGCCTAAGACTTATTGGAAGGATGGCTATAGATGGAACCGGGAGTAATGCTGACGCTATTGGAGCCAGAGTATATATAACTACTAAGATAGATTATACAGATAAACCATTAGTACAAGTACAAGAAGTACGTGCAGGATCGAGCTACCTGTCAATGGACAGTATTGAACTTGAATTTGGTTTAGGATCCGCATCAGTTATAGATGAAATATCTGTGTTATGGCCTAGTGGGAGACGTCAAGTGATAAATGGCATGGGTGTGGACAAAATGGTTGAGATAATAGAACCAAAAGAGTGATTGAATGTATTCTTTAGTATCTATAGTTTTCCGTATGGGATTTGGCCTTTCATTGTCTCTATGCTTGGGATATGGCGGAATTCTTTGTTCCCTACTGATTCTTGACTATGTTCTGTACACGATGCCCGATTTAGTCTTGTCTCCATGGTTTGTCAGAGCTAGTTGGTTTTCGACTTTAGGGATTCTTTCCGGAATAGGTTCGTATTTTGCTTGGACAGATTTAGATAAAATCTCAAAAATTGATCCGGTTCTAATAGTATCACTAATTATTATGGGTATGGTCGGATCATGGGCAGGGTTATATTATAGTTTGAGTGTCAACGCTGGAAGTTCTTATCCATACCACCCTGTGTCAGGCGCTGCTTTATTTACTTCTGCCTTTGCAGCCAATGGTATTTCTCTGGTTATTGTATTGCTAAGAAAAGTCAGGGAATAGAAATGAATTATACCCTTGTTCAAATAGTTCACCTTTCTGGTCCCATATATAGCTAGAGGCATCATATTAACCGGTCAAGTGTATTTACTAAATTTAACAAGAGTATCATCTTGACATAGGATGAAGCGAACAATACAATGCGGTGGTTTAAGGTCGCTCTTCCGTGAGGCCATCTGCTAGGTGTACCTCTCGACTTCTTTAGGAAAGTCCAATGAAATTCAACACAGTTTATTATTCGCTGTGTTTGAGGACGGCTTTACAGAGATAGGATTTTCATTATTCCTTAGGTAACAAGATTGGGTAATTCATGACGGGTTATGTGATTAGAAGAGTTCTTCAGGCCATACCAGTTCTCTGGGTGGTTGTTGTGATCGTCTTTCTTCTTCTTCGCCTTTCCCCTGGCGACCCCGCTACTGCGATGCTGGGTAATATACCCGGTGTAACCAAGGAAATAATTGACCAAGTGCGGAGTGATTTGGGTATTGATAGACCTCTGATCGTACAATATTTTCATTGGCAGGTCGATTTATTTAAAGGGGATTTTGGTCAGTCATATTATAATCAGAAACCTGTGACCACGTTATTAGCTGAACGATTACCGAAGTCAATTGAGTTAGCTATCGTTTCTCTCCTAATAGCTCTTCCAGTCTCATTTGGCGCTGGTATATTAGCGGCAGTCAAAAGAGGAACTTGGATTGATCACTTTTGTACCGCATTTGTTACCGCTGGTATAGCGATTCCGGGATTTTGGCTTGCTATTATGTTAGTTTTGTTATTTTCGGTTAAGTTGCATTGGATTCCCTCTAGCGGATTTGTGCCTTTCCTTGATGATCCTTTAGGTCATCTCAGGCTTCTTATATTACCTGCTTCAACTCTTGCTATTTTAATAGCGGCTCCATCCATGCGATTTCTCCGTTCCAGTATGTTGGAAGTCATGGGAGAAGATTATATAAGAACAGCGAGAGCTAAAGGTTTGAGGCAGAGGGTAATTATAAATCGACATGCAGTAAAAAATGCTCTTATACCTACGGTAACTTTTATTGGACTTCAGTTTGGAGGTCTTTTGGCAGGCAGCATACTTATAGAATGGGTTTTTGGATGGACTGGTATAGGATGGCTGATAGTTAATGGGATTCATGCTCAGGATTACCTGGTGGTGCAAGGTGGAGTTATTGTTATGGCATTCTTTTTTGTGTTTGTCAACTTATGCGTTGATATTCTGTACGCGTTTTTGGATCCACGTATACGATATTAGTCTAAAGAGTTGTCATTTTTACGATAGTCAGATATAGACATATAGGGGAGCGCAATTTTTGTGAAAAATACGCTTGACATTGGAAACGGATTAAGTCAAAAACTTTTCCTGAATCCCAGAACTATTCTGTTTAAAAAATTTGTTAACAGACTCTTCAGCAATCCTGTTACTTTAACAGGAGCAATAATCATATTCGTTATGGTATTCGTTTCTGCATTTGCATTCCTGATCGCACCCTATGATCCTCTGGAACTCCATATAAAGGATCGAGTTCAAGGTCCCAGTTCGACGTATTGGCTGGGCACTGACGAAGCAGGCAGAGATTTGCTGAGTAATTTGTTGTATGCTGGCCGAATTTCTTTGTCAGCAGCGGTAGCAGCAGAAGGCGCAGGTATCTTGTTTGGATTGCCATTTGGATTAGTTGCTGGATTTTGGCGTGGTAAAGTGGACGATGTGATTATGCGATTCATGGATGGTCTCCTTGCATTTCCAACGGTTCTTTTGGCGTTAACCATTGTAGGTTTATTCGGGTCGTCACTTAGAAATTTGATCCTAGCGATAGGCATAACGTTTATGCCTGTGGTAGCACGTATAGTGAGAGCGTCTGTTATACAAGAACGAGATAAAGATTACGTCCTTGCTGCAAATGCATTAGGAGCTCCAAGTTGGCGGATTGTGGTACGCCATATCCTTCCAAATAGTTTTGCACCTCTTATAGTACAGATTTCTTTAGGAATAGCTTTTGCGATACTTCTGGAAGCATCTCTAAGCTTCCTTGGATTGGGCGTTCAGCCACCTCGTACTTCTTGGGGGGTATTGCTAGCTGAAGGCTATGGATATATAACCAGAACCTTTTCCTATGTTACCTTTCCAGGTTTGTTTATTTTTGTTACCGTATGGGCACTAAATGTCCTGGGAGACGGAATTAGAGACACTCTAGATCCAAGACTTCGAGGTTCTTAAGGAATGACTCAATTCACTTTAGGGGATGTTTAATATTTTTGGATGTGTTATATTTAGAATGTTTAATAGTGTATCCAGGAAAAGATTGAATACTAATTGGCATAGGCCGTAAGGCTAAGAATGTAAGTAAGGGGGATAATTGCACATGCATTCAAGAACGATGGGCAAGACGCTAATTTTTGGAGCGGTTATCGCTATTTTATTCGTGTTTGCATTGGCTTGTAGTGCCGACGATGCTGAAGCACCTAAGGCACCTTCGGAGCCTAAGGCTGCGGCACCAGCGGCTAAAGCAGCTGCTGCGAAGGAGCAGAAAGGTACCGCTAAGCAACCAGATAAACCAGAATCGGCTCAGGCGGCGGCAACCGCAGCGCCGGCTCAGGCGGCAGCAACCGTAGCTCCTCTACCAACGAGCATAGCGCGACCTGCGCCGACCGCTATGTCCGGTGATGCAATAGTCCGGGGTGGTCATTTTACTATTGGAACAGCGCAGCCTGTTCAGTTTTTAGATCCTCATAGGGGCGGACTAGCCAATAACAGAAACGCTTTTATCGGGCTTTTTAACTCCTTGACTGACTGGGGTTACGACGGTTTGGCAAAGGGCGAAATAGCTGAGTCATGGGACTTTAACGCTGCTGAACTTACGATGACTCTTAATTTAGCTAAGAATGTAAAATTCCACAACGGTAGAGCTATGACGGCACAGGACGTTAAGGCTAGCCTTGACAGAATATTTGATCCAGATGGCCGGTCTTATATAGCTCAGTACATTTCAGAGATAGAATCTTCCGAGGTAGTGGATGATCACACGATTGACCTGAACCTTTCAAAGACCTCTGGAGCCCTTCTTTCTGGGTTGATTGATGCAAGAGTAGTCGCCCAAGAGAACATAGACGCAGACGATTTTAACGACCATCCGATAGGGACTGGTCCTTTCCAATTCGTAAGTTATTTAGTCAATGACAGGGTAACTCTAGAGAAGTTCCCAGATTACTGGGAAACAGGCGCAGATGGACAAGCACTGCCTTACTTAGATGGTGTGAGTATTCTGACTATTGCTGATTCAACCGCCGTATTTACAGCGCTTATAACCGGTATTGTTGATGCGTATTGGCAGATGACTCCGAAGTTTGTAGTAAACTTAGATGAAAATGACATGACCAAACCAAAAGCAGTCCGGTCACATTTTTCTACCAATTACACATCCTTCTTTTTTGAGATGGATAAAGGTGTGTTCCAGGACCCACGGGTTAGAGAAGGCTTCGTCAGGGCTATGGACAGACAAGGTATAGTTGACGCGGGGTACGAAGGTTTAGCACAGGCCAACTGGTCGAATGCTAACTTCCCTCCAAATGGTCCGTTCACAAATCCGAATATACAAGAGCTTCCACAAGATACTGAATTAGCTAAAAAGTTGTTCCAAGAGGCAGGCGTGAGTGAACTCAGGGGTCTGTTTACCTCTTCCAACGCGGAATTTAGGCCAATGTCACTAGTGTTCCAGGAGAGTTTGGCTCAGGCTGGTGTCGATTTGTCAGTAGAATTGATTCCTCTGGAGACTTGGTTCGGTTATATTTCGTCGTTTAGGACCAAGCCATGGCGTGATGACGATTCATTCGCTCCTAATATCAGGTTCCTTCCGCCAGAACCATCTCGGGCTATAACAGGATGGGAATGTGGCAATCACTTTGCTTCTGGCTGGTGTAGTGAGGAAATGGATGAGTGGTCCCAAGCCGGACGAGCCGCTATGGATAATGATGATCGACGTGAGGCCTATTATAAATACCAAGAGGTCTACCAGCCACTGTATCCAGCATTTAACTGTTGCTGGAGACCCAACTGGCATGGTGAGAGCAGATCACTTAATGGGCTAAGGGATCTATTCGGTAACTTTAAGTATACTGAAGCTTGGCTGAGTGACTAAAGGCTTTTAAAACAACCGGTTTCTATAATAATAGGTGCCAGTTTTCTGGCACCTATTATTTTTTTGGTTTGCATTTTCATAAATATTCGTCTAAATTACACCTACATTGACTCATCAGTCTAATAACCTTTGAAAAAATACTTTAGGGTTATCCCGTAACTGTTTTAAGTAGTAGTTCGCTGCTGAGGGGTAATTCTTCAACATCGATATTCTTATAGGAGAAATATTATGACTATTCTTGATTCCTACCACCAAGGACAATATTCAGACAAGATACGTTTTCTTATAGATCAAAGAATCCTCTCAAGAGATGGGTTTGAATTATCTGCTGATGTTGTTTTGCCTGATGAGAGCGGGCCATTTCCGACCGTCTACCTAAGAACTCCGTATGAAAGTTCTAGCCAGAAGTCTCTTGAAAGAGGAGTATGGTGGGCTAAACGTGGGTATGCTTTTGTTTCTGGGGATTGCAGAGGTAGATATGAATCACAGGGAGAATTTTATCCATACCATCCTGATGGCAAAGATGGAGTCGATACTCTTCAATGGATCTCTAATCAGCCTTGGTCAGACGGTAAAATTGGTATGGCTGGAGGGTCTTATGGTGGACTTGTTCAATGGCAGTCAGCTGCATTGGATTCGACAAACATTTCTGCCATGGCTGCCCATGTTATTTGTGATGATTATTTCAGTAATTATCACTATGTTGGAGGCGCCTTTCAGCTTGGACTTTCTGTTATGGCAGGTGTTACATTTACGACGAATATGCCTATTCCTGGATTCGCTGAGATTTTCGACTCGGGCCGGGTATGGCGCCATTTGCCATTAATTGACATGGATCTTCAGACCATAGGTAAGAAAATTCCGTGGTACAGAGATTGGCTTAAACATTCAAAATATGACGAGTATTGGAAAGAGATAGATACAACGCATCAATATGGGAATGTAGACTCCCCCGTGTTTATTCGCTGTGGATGGTTTGATGCTTATCCTGATGGGACATTTAGGCTATGGAACGGTATGACAAAGAATGGGGCGTCAGAACAAGCTCGTAAGGGTCAAAAAGTTCTTATGGGACCGTGGACACATGGAGAGCCTGAAGGCACCAAATTAGGTGATTTAGATTTCGGGCCCGATTCGTATAAAGTGATTCTTGAAGAAGAATTACGCTGGTTTGACTATTGGTTAAGAGGAATAGACAACGGGATTGACACAGAGCCACCTATTCATCTTTTTGTGATGGGTATAAACGAATGGCGGTACGAGTCAGAATGGCCTCTTTCTCGCACAAAATTTACTCCATACTACTTTCACAGTGGAGGCCAGTCCAATTCCGTATATGGAGATGGTAAACTGTCTACGATAAAGCCAAGAGAAGAAGACTCTGATTCTTATGAATATGACCCTGAACGCCCTGTTCCCACTATAGGTGGAAATCATTCTACCGCATCTTGGCCCTGGACAGAGACCGGAGTAGAGCCCATAGTCGTCGGTCCTGTGGAACAAAGAGCCATTGAAAGCCGACACGATGTGTTAGTTTATACCAGTGATCCGTTAGACAAAGACATGGAAGTAACTGGACCATTAGAAGTTGTTTTATACGCTTCATCTTCGGCGTTAGATACTGATTTTACTGCGAGACTGACAGATGTGTATCCAGATGGACGTTCTATCATGATGGCTGAAGGTATCATCAGGGCACGATTCAGAAATGGTTATACCAAAGAGGAATTTTTGCAACCAGGTAAAGTAGAGGAATACAGAATTCAACTTTATCCTACCAGCAACGTTTTCTTCAGTGGTCACAGCTTACGCGTGGATATTTCAAGTTCTAATTTTCCCAGGTTTAGTCGTAATTTAAATACTGGAGAGGATGTCGGCACTGGTGTGAATATAGAAATTGCATCACAGACAATCTTCCATTCTGAAGAATATCCATCTCACATTATCCTACCGTTAATTCCTAAATAGGTAGCGTTGGATGACACAATGGTGGTTTTGTTAGCTTGAATAATCTTAGAAAAACTCTTCTTGACAGGTAAAGTAATCACCTGTGAGGAACCTAATAACGACCTTGGACTTTGAAATAGATGTTCGAAAATTTAAGGAGGATGAGAAATGGCCGCTTTGGGTAAAGATATATCTTCGTTATCACAGCCTTTCAATCTTAAAATTGATGTTCAGGTAACTATGAGTGATGGTGTTGCCTTGTCCACAGATATCTATATGCCTAAAAATGGTGGTCCATTCCCTGCACTTCTATTGAGAACCATCTACGATAATCAAACTGAGAAGCTCATTGAAATGGCAAAAATATTTGTCAATCGAGGCTATGTGGTTGTTTTACAAGACTGTCGCGGGAGGTGTGATTCTGATGGCAAATGGGAACCTTATATTAATGAAGCGCAAGATGGGCATGATACCCAGGAATGGATTGGCGATCAAGACTGGTGTGATGGCAACATAGGTACATTTGGAACTTCGTACGTAGGATTCACCCAGTCTGTAACAGCACCGTTAAGAAGTAAATATTTGAAGGCTCTCGTACCAACTGTGTCTCAACAGGATAATTTCGGACATTTCTATGTTGATGGAGCATTGCAGTTACATGTGGCCATTAATTTCATTAACATGGCTGGTAGGACAATGCAACGCGGTAGTAGAAATGCCATGAACTCAGAAGAGTTTTATAGGAGACTCCCTCTTGTATCCGCCATGGATGATATTGTTGATTTACCATTTTACCGAGAAGTTATTAAGCATTCCACTTTTGATGATTTTTGGAAAAGTTATAGTATGCGATATAAATATGAAGAAATTGAATCGCCAGCCTATATTGTGTCCGGATGGTACGATAATCTGGTGCACGAGGCCTTTAAATTATATAAAGGATGGAGTACTAAGTCTCGCAGATCAGAATCTAGGAACTTAAGCAAACTTCTTATTGGTGGGTGGAGTCATAGTAATATAGGTACCAGTGAACCGTTTGGTACTATAGGATTTGGTGAATCAGCGGGAATGGACTTCGCTGAAGAGCAACTTCGATGGTTTGATAGAAGATTGAAAGGTGTCCAAAATGGTATAGACGAAGAACCGCCTATTAACATTTTTGTGATGGGTGATAATAAGTTCCGCTTCGAAAATGAGTGGCCATTGGCTCGGACAGAATATACGAGATACTACTTGCATAGTCAGGGTGAGGCTAATTCCTTGACTGGCAACGGATCCCTTTCCATTGTGCCACCACAAGATGAGTCGCCTGACCGTTACACATATGATCCAAACAATCCTATATACACTCTTGGTGGTCAAATAATGGCTATTCCAATGACCGTAAGTGGTCCCTGGGATAGGAGAGAGGTGGAGCGTCGTGATGACGTTCTCGTTTATACTACTTCAATTCTTGATCAAGATATAGAAGTGACAGGCCCGGTATCGCTAAATCTCCATATAATGTCTAGCGCAGAGGACACTGATTTTACGGGCACTTTAATTGATGTATATCCTGATGGCAAGGCAATTATAATTTGTGAAGGTCTTCTTAGATGCAGATACAGGGACTCGATAGAGGAACCATCTCTAATGGAACCCGGGACTGTGTATGAATTGACTGTTGATATGTGGGAAACAAGTAACGTTTTTAAGTCAGGACACCAGATACGTTTGGAGGTCTCCAGTAGCAATTTCCCTAGGTTTGATAGAAACTTGAACACTCCACATAAGCCGGGTATGACTACAGAAATCAAACTAGCGGACCAGACCATTTTCCACGACTCTGAACGACCATCTCATCTTACTTTACCGATAATCCCTAGGTAGGCTAATAATTAATATATGGATGTGTTATTTTTCTGGATCTAAGGGTTGAAAGTTATTCGAATGGCCTGATATGCTTTGGCCAGATCGTGAAAGGTGATATCTGATTTTTATTTACAGGATAAATCTAATAACTGCTTATTGACCCAGTATAACTTTAAGAATATCTACTTTGGAGGAAGCAAATAATGACTGACAATAATGAAGAAGTGGAAGTTAGTGGAGCTCAAATAGCTTCACATTGGAAGGAAGAAGAACTCATTCATCCAAGTACTGGCTTTATCGGTCAGGCCAACATGGCAGATCCTACGATCCGGGAACAATTTAGCCTGGAAAACTTTCCCGAGAGTTTCCGAAAATACGCCGATCTTCTTGAGTGGGATCAATACTGGCACACCACTCTTGATTCATCAAATCCCCCTTTCTTTAATTGGTTTGTTGGGGGAAAACTTAATGCATCTTATAACTGTGTTGATAGACATCTTAGAGACCACGGAAATAAGATTGCGTTCACTTGGATATCGGAGATTGAGGAAGAGCCAGACAGAGTAGTTTCATATAGAGAATTATGGGTGATGGTTAATGAATTCTCAGCTCTGTTACGAGACTTTGCTGGAGTTAAGACAGGGGACCGAGTAACACTCCACATGCCTATGATACTTGAATTGCCAGTGACGATGTTAGCTTTGGCCAGATTGGGTGCAACGCATTCCCAAGTTTTTGGAGGATTTAGCGGAACAGCATGTGGCGATCGTATAGTTGACTCGGAAAGTCACATTCTTATAACAGCAGACGCGTATCATCGTGGAGGCAGGTTGCTAGATCATAAAGTCAAGGCTGACGAAGCAGTTGATCAGGCAGAGAAGTCTGGTGTAAATGTAGATAAAGTCCTCATATGGCAAAGATACCCCGGTAAAGCATCATCTTCTGCTGATATGAAGGATGGTCGTGATTATTTCGTTAACGATCTGATCGGAGAATATAGAGGGCGGAGAATAGATCCCGTATCTCTACCTTCCGACCATCCTTTGTTTTTAATGTACACCAGTGGTACAACAGCTAGACCTAAAGGCTGTCAGCATAGCACTGGAGGTTACATGGCCTATGTGACAGGTACTACTCATTTCTATCAGGATATTCATCCGGAAGACGTTTATTGGTGTATGGCCGATATTGGTTGGATTACAGGACATTCATATATTGTTTATGGTCCCTTATCGGTTGGAGCTAGCAGTGTCCTCTTCGAAGGGGTTCCAAACTATCCAGATCCAGGTAGACCTTGGAGGATTGCGGAAAGACTGGGGGTTAATATATTCCATACAGCCCCGACTACTATCCGCATGTTGAGGAAAGCTGGACCAGATGAACCAGCTAAATATAACTATCATTTCAAACATATGACCACGGTTGGAGAACCAATAGAACCAGAAGTATGGAGATGGTATTACAATGTAGTCGGCAAGGGAAGAGCTGCTATAGTAGACACTTATTGGCAGACAGAGACTGGAGGATTTATTGGTACAACTTTACCTGCTTTGGAGCCTATGAAACCGGGCAGTTGTGGCCCAGGTGCACTGGGTGTAGAACCAGTTATTCTTGATGATGATGGAAATAGGATAGAACCGGGTTCAGGTACGGCAGGTAATATTTGTATGAGTATTCCTTGTCCTGGTCGTATGCAGACGATTTTTGTAGATCCAGACAGATTTGTCGAGACCTATTTTTCTAATTATGCTAAACCAGGAAGTAAGGATTGGAGAGACTGG
>CAYSLK010000132.1:0-6754 GCA_964431885.1 uncultured Dehalococcoidia bacterium
TATACTTAATGAATTAGAAAATACTGATTTGTTGAAGGGTGAGATGATACCGTCAGGGACTCCTAATTTACCTGACCTTCAAACTCAACTTCCTCTTTTGCCTTTAATGACATTCCCGACAGTGGTGAAAGAATTGTTGGATCTGGATGTTACTTCTATGACTCCCCTCCAAGCAATAAACAAGCTCTATCAGATTCAGGAAGATGCACGTAAAGAATATAGTGAAACCAATAACAATGAGACGATTTAGAAATACAGATCGAGAGAAGTTTTGAATATAAAAATAATGGAGGCTTCGTATGTATCCAATTGATTTATCAGGTAAAACTGCCATCATATTTGGTGTTGCCAATCAGCGAAGTATTGCTTGGAACATAGCACAGATACTTCATGCGGCTGGAGCCACTATAACTATTGCTTACCAGAATGAACGAGTGAAGGGAAATGTCGTCTCTCTTACCTCCTCTTTGGGCGATGTGAATATTACTGAATGCGATGTGAGCTCTGATGATAATATTCAGCAAACTTTCAATGAGATCTCAGAAAAATACCAGAAATTAGATATAGTTATTCATAGCATTGCGTTTGCTAATAGGGAAGATTTAGGTGGCCCTTATAGAGATACTGGACGGGAAGGATATAGATTGGCTCTAGATATTAGTGCATACTCGCTGTTACCTATAGCGAGATACGCTTATCCTTTGATGGTCGACTCCGGTGGAGGGAGTGTACTAACCTTGACATTTCAAGCATCTCAGAGAGTCTTTCCAGGCTATAACGTTATGGGCACTGCGAAAGCGGCTTTGGAGAATGAAGTTAAGCAATTAGCGTCCGATATGGGACAAGGTAATGTGAGGGTTAACGCAATATCTGCGGGTCCTTTGGATACTTTATCATCTAGAGTGATAAGTCAGTACAGGAGTATGAAAAGAATACATGCTGAGCGATCGCCTATGCGCCGAAATATAACGGCTGAGGAAGTCGCAAAGACTGCACTTTATCTGTGTAGTGATTTGGCGAGTGGGGTGACTGGCGAAATACTAAATGTTGATACCGGATATAACATAATGGGGATTTGATATGCCAGAGAGTATATACATTGAAATCGAGGAAAACAAAAACTGCGACTATATGCCGCTTCTTGTATATGAAGCTCATAGCAATCCTGTTCCTATTGATAAGGTCATACTTGATGAGCCAGATAGAATCCGTGGTGTTTACAGCGTTACTGGATGGTCCAGTAAAGATGGAGGTACGCCCTGTGCCGCTATGTATGCCCCGGTTTCTGATTCAGGGCAGGCGGTTGTACATTTAGTTTATGGTGGTGACTGGGGAATACGGCTTAAGCTAGAAACAACAATCGAGGACTGGGATATATTAGATGGTAATCAACATGGTGAGCCTTATTTAATGTTTGTGGACGGAAGTGACATTATCTTAAATAGTCAACCATACTCATAGTGGGGTATTATGCAAATTCATCGGCTGCTGATTCGACATATTCTTTGCGTATTTTGGCTGCTACTGTCCCTATAGCAAAGTAGCCCATTGACGTTGATCCGACCTGAGTAACCAGATTATAACCCTCCCATTTTGGAATACGATACTCTTCTTCCATCCACATAATGAGATCGGTGTATGCTCTAGCGACCGTCCGTTCCATAGGAGTTCCTGTTGCGACAGTCATAATTTCCTTAGGGGATCTGATACGTGGTCTAGTAATCTGTTTTCCCTTTATTACGTCCACTGTAATAGTTACTGTTGCGGGCATTTCGAGGGCCGTCTTACAGAGTTCCCCATCACCTTGCGAGGCGTGCACGTCTCCCAGGTGTAAAAGAGCTCCTGGGACATAGATTGGCAGATAAATTGTGTTTCCTTCAGTAACTTCCTTAATGTCTATATTGCCACCGTAATCGCCAGCCGGGCCAGTAGTAGGTACACCAACATCCGGTGCACATCCGATAGTACCGATCATAGGAGCATATGGAATTTCCAAGGTGGAACTCCACTGGATCCTTCTGTCCTTTATGGGTGTTATACGTGTCCCGTGAGGCGGATTTAGTCCTATGAACTCCCCAATCCCCTCAACTCTACCGGTTCGTGTTGCTGCTTGTCCGAGACGGGCTTCTATTTCATTAATATGGACAACCAGAGTATCATCGGAATTAACGCCCTCTATGTATATAGGGCCTGATTGTGGATTACTATCTGGAATCGCTTGTTCATCACGGCGATCGCTTTTATTACGTATTTGCCCTGAGAAAGCATCTTCCGTTTCAATAGCGATAGTTTCACCAGGCCTAATCGTAATAGAGGGTTCATTGTATCTACTAATTTCGTAGTAGAGTTTTCCTAGTTTCAAGGTTTTCATATGGATACTCCTAAGTTGACTATGTTCTTCTATTTCCACAATTTTTTAATTATCAGTATCGGCTGATATCCTGCGTCTTAACTCAGGCATAAGGATCCATGTGAGACACAATACCACTATTCCAATTGAGGCGTTCAACCCAATTGCAAATGGCACATTAGTAGCACCTGCTACTGTTCCTACCATTAGCGAACCGATTGGACCACCCCCTATAGCGATAGTAATAACTCCTAGAGAGCGACCTCTCATGTCTTCTTTTGCAGCCAGCATAACTATAGCTGCTTGCATGGTTCCGAAACCGGCGGTACCTAATCCCATAATTAACATAATTATAAAGGAAATTGAATACCATTGTGAGAAGGAAAAAGCCAATAACCCAACCAAACCTATCATAGATCCGCCAACGTATATTCTACCGTGGTGCGTCATATTTGCCGCCGACGCAATTAATACGGCGCCGACAAGTGCGCCTAACCCTTCCGCGGCTAGTAGTAAGCCCATAAGCGCCGGGCCGACACTGAGAATATCTCTGGCTATAACTGGAACTAATTGTTGATATGGAAAGAGTAGTACGTTTAATAAAATTGTTACTAAAATAGTGGCTAAGATAGTTCTGTTACCTTTAACGTATTTAAATCCTTCTAAAAGATTCCTTATTATCTTTTGAGAATTACGGTCTTTGGATTGCGTTCGTGGTAGTTCCAAAAACCACAGAAGGGATATTGAAAATATGTAGAAGATGCATATGACTATGTATCCTCCGGGCACCCCAATTAATTTTATTAACACACCTGCAAGTGCTGGTCCTGACATTCTACTTGCATGCATTCCCATAGAGTCTATTGCCACGGCGTTAGTTAGACCCTGACGACCAAGTAGATCGTGCATCAGCGAGCGCCGTGATGGCATGTCTAAGGCCCAACTCGTTCCGGTAGTTAAAATAACGATATAGGCGTGCCAGGGGCGTATGGCATCGAAGTTAAACAGCAGTAGAACTGTGAAAACCAAAACGGACATGAAACTAAACATTTGCATAGTTATTAATAGTTTTCTTTTTTCTACACGGTCAGCCAGCATGCCACCAATGATGCCTAACAATAGGAGAGGTATCATGCCAAAAAAACCAACCAAAGCTACTAGAAACGGTGAGTTTGTTATCTCCAGTACTAGCCAACTTAGAAAAGTCATTTGCATCCATCTAGAAACGTAAGAAAAGAAATTGGCAGGCCATAGCAAGCGAAAACTCTTATTTTCAAATGCATGGAATGTGCCTTGAGAGTATGTCTGAGTTGTTTGCTTAAGCTTCATCTTAGTTCACAAACGATCTACAGTATTGTGTCACTGGTATAGATTCAATAATCATCTTACAAATTGCCGGAGAATAGAGAAATTATCTAATCTATACTAGGATCCTTTTTTAATTATCGAAACATTCGTAGTTATAGCCGAAAATATGAAGATGGCATAAGGGTTTCCTTGGTCTAATTGTAAGGCTTTTAGGCAAATGTCGCTGCAGTGTACGAGGTTTAGACAATTAGTCGTCTTGATGTTATATAGGAGGATGAGATAAATGCCATTCTGTCTCCCGTTCATAGGAATATCCAGCCTGGAATAGCTGTTCTTCGTTGAAAGCTCTCGTGATTAATTGTAGACCTATGGGCAGTCCATCATTAGAGAAGCCGCATGGAATTGAAATAGCAGGTAATCCGGCCAAGGCAGCTGGACTAATAAATCTTCTCCTTCCCATGTCAGTATCGCCTTCATAGAGTCCTCCTGGTAAACCCGTACTTTGTTCTACCTTTGGTGGTAATACAGGACTGGTGGGGGTGATAATCATATCATTATCCTGTAAAAGGCCATCGAGTTCTTGACGAATGATTGATCTGGCCCTTTGGGCTTTCATATATAAATTAGCGGGCATTATGGCAGCTGTTTCTAGTCGATTTCGAGTATTCCAGTCGTATTCATTGCCTCTTGATTTCAGGTTGTCGATATGGAAACTCGCGGCTTCCACGTCCGCTATAGATACTCCAACAGCGCCACTTCGGGCAGACATTGGAAGAGAGACATTTGATGTTGATACTCCAAGCGTTTCAAATATTGATATGGCATCAGAGAGGGCATCTCTAACTTCATTATTTAACCCTTCAAACTCAAACATTTCTTTGGGGACAGCTATCTTAAATCCCTGAATCTCCTTGTTTATTTGTGACAGGTAGTCAGGAACCTCTATAGATTTGGAGGAAGAATCTCTTCTGTCCTGACCGGCGATAGCTCTAAGCAATACTGCGCAGTCTTTCACTGAGCGTGACATTGGTCCTATGGTATCTAATGACCAGGACATTGGCACAACGCCGTGTCTAGTGACGCGCCCATAAGTTGGCCGCAAACCGACTATGCCACAGTATGATGATGGCCCTCTTATTGATCCTAAAGTGTCTGATCCGAGAGCACCTGCACAAAGGCCTCCGGCGACCGCAACCCCGGAACCGCTGCTTGATCCGCCTGGGGTATGGTTAGTGTTCCAGGGATTTCTCGGCGTACCATATGGGTGATCCGTGGTACCTCCTATGGCGAATTCACTGAGATTTAGTTTTCCAATAAGGATTGCACCGGATTTCACGAGTTTATCAATAATGGATGAGTTTTCTTTAGGTATATTTGTAGAGAGAAGCTTTGAACCAGCTGTGGTCAAGATTCCCTTGGTGGACACAATGTCTTTCACAGCTATGGGAATACCGTGTAAGGGGCCAAAATAGTTACCAGATTGTATTGCCTTTCCCATTTCCTCAGCTCTTTTAACCGCATCTTCCCTCATCACGGTAATAAATGAACTCAGTGTATCGTCAAAATATTCTATTCGTTTTAAATATATTTGAGTTAGTTCCAATGGAGAAATCTGCTTTTGGCGTATCTTACTCCCGAGATCTGAGATATTATCATAGTGGATGTCGTTGTTACCCATCAATTTCCTCACTTCGATATGTGAAGATTGAATCAGGTTCTACGCCATAAAGAACGTCATCCGGTATTAAGTTTAGTTCATCCAACACCGTTTTAAGTTTGGATAGAATTGCCTCAGCTCTCTGGTTATCTAGCGTAATGCCCACTAATTGAGATAACTTGTAAACTTGGTCTATATTCATTTCAATCATAATTGCCACCTACGTCACAGCTTACAATCGGCAGTGTATTACTCTAAACATGGCTGTGCAAGTGTATACACTGCTTAATGAGAATAAAGGACCTGAAATCATAATATAGATAACATTGGCTCTGGAATTGGTGGATTTTGAGAATTGATAACTTTTTCTTGCTGAACTGAATCGAGCGTTTTGAATCTGGAAGCCGAATCCAAAACTTTATCCAACAATTTATATTCCCCGCAGGATGGAGCAGTATGGATAGGTTGAGACAATTGCCACCATAACGCCCTATCGATTTCAGCTTGTGTTCTGAGAGGATCATACCAAGTATTGCAATCCCTTGGTCTATTTCCCCATCCTCCCCGCGCAATCATTTTAATAGACTGTATACCGACATCCTTATCCTGACAGGCTTCAATCAGACGTTCTGCGTCATTTCTATATTGTGGAGAGCGATACATTGAGGCGTTAACTGGAAACATAACGGTATCGAAGTCAAAGCGGTTTAACGCTTCTAGCTGTGTTTTGGGGGCATGCGGTCCATGTCCTGTGATTCCCAGCCATTTAGATATTCCTTGTTCTCTCATTTCAATCAGCGCCTGGAGAGCACCATCTTTTGATGTGACTCTGTCGAGGGTATCCAGATCTAGTATTGCATGTAATTGAAAGAGTTCAAAGGACTCAATGTTCATCCTAGTCATTATAGATTCTATGTCTCGCCAAGCTTCATCCCTGGTCCGTTTGGCGGTTTTACAACCGATGAACATCCTTTCTTTAATCTCAGGCATCCAAGGAGATAATCTTTCCATTGAATTAGCATATCCGGGGGCTATATCAACGTGATTTAATTTGTAATCCAGGCACATTTGGATTACAACATCCGCTTCATCCTGAGTTAACTTACCTATAGAAAAAGCTCCAAAGCTTACGATGCTACTGTGATGTTCGGTTCGACCTAATCTGCGTTTTTCCATGTACGTAACTTTGACCTTACAATTAGTTGTTCGTTTACAATATGGCAACTCCTTTGTAATTATAGCTTAATAAAAGAGATAATATATTTTACTATGTATATATTCCCTGACAGATCAGTGGTCTCTAAATTGTTTCATTCTCTTTCTGTCAAATTGGCATCATAGTAAAATATATCGATAGTCGATATATTAGAGTCGTGTTTTGGAAGGAAAAAATATTTTATAATAACGGTGAAGTTTTAGATAAATACCAAACGAATTTG
>CAYSLK010000133.1:0-2567 GCA_964431885.1 uncultured Dehalococcoidia bacterium
CGACCGGACAACCCCCTATGAACGGTCCGGCCGGATTGCGCCGTAGGCTCAGGGAGGGACGAGTCGCCAGAACGCAGCCCTAGTCATGCCCCTCTGTCGGCAGTGGTGTGAATATGCAGCCGGCAGGGCGAAATCGGCCTCGCCGTACCTCTCGACCGACCAACCCGCGTCCTCGAACAGCGGTCGGATGTGAGTGGCCTCGGCGCTGTGCATTAGGTGGGCCGGGACTCCGGTTGAGAGAATGGCCTCCAGGAAGGGGCGGTCAGCCCTAGGCGTCTGTCTGCCCCACGGTGGGTTGCTGATCACAACGTCAGCAGAGCCGAGGTCGACAGGGTCCGAACCGAGCGTGATGTGGAATACCTCCACCGATTTGGTGAGGCCCATCGACTCGGCGTTCGACTTCACGACTTCGCATGCCGATTGGTCGGCCTCGACTAGGATGGCCCTGCCGGCGCCTATCGCCAGAGCTCCAAGCCCGAGCACCCCGTTGCCTGCCCCTAGGTCAGCTACCGTGCACCCCTCGGCTAGGTCGCCATACGCGGCGATGTCAGCGAGCCAACGGGATGCTAGGTCACCGTCGGTGGCGTACTGCTCTAGTTTGACGGAATCGTGAGTGTGTGAGTCGAGTCCAGACAGCAGCATCGCCAGTCTACGGGTCCTCATGGTGCGTTCAAGGGGCAGCCACTACCTAAGCACGACTATGATTTCAATTTAGCCTCATCATTTCAAGGTCTAGACATTGGGGCAGTAGAATCGCCTTCATCATCCTCTTCTTCCGAATAGGGTTCGGACGTGTCATCGATTTCGACCTTGTCCAAAGCTCCAATGACATCATCAGCTTTCTTGCCTAATTCATTGAAGCGCTTGTCCTCCTTCTCCCACTCTTCAAGGGCTTTCTTCAACATCTTGCCGACCTCCACGTGGGCAGTTTCGTATGTGCCCTTCTTGGACTTGAAAAGTTCAACTTGCTTGCGAACGCCTTCTAGATTCTCAACGATTGCGAGGTTGGAGATGCCAATCTTGATTACTCCTAGATAAGCATAGAAGATGCTGGGGGAAACCGGTATCACCTTCTCCTCCAACATCACGTCGAGCAAATGGGCGTCTGGCTTACCCTGTCTCTTGACTATGTTCTGATCGTTGACTGTGTTCTTGTCGGAAATCACTGAGTAGTACATCGCCTCAGAGGGGATAAACATCAGAGCGAAGTCTGTAGTGTCAGGGGGATTGATGTGCTTCTGTATCTCTCCCACCTGGCTTAGTACGGCCTTTTGGAAGTCCTTGAATTCGGACTTAATCGTCTTGTTATGAGTCTGTACCTCGACCTCGTTCATGTCGGCCATTGACGTTCCTGACAGGTTGATGTAGCGCCTCCATGCCTCTCTTGGAAACTTCGAATCAACGGGCAAATCGACCTTGTCATAATGAATCAGTACATCGACGCCACCGCGAGCAGAGGAGGCCTCGGAATCAGTGACTGCTTGTCGCTCCCACATACGATCAGGAAGAATCTCTCTGCACATCTCCTCAAGCAACTTCTCTCCCACGTCACCTCTGATGCTGGGCTTCTTCAGCACATCACTGAGATCCCTGCCGAATTTCTGGATACTCAGGTTTTCCGTTCTGGCCGTAGCGAGGGTCTCGTTTAACTCACCAAGAGTCGTCGTCATCTCGGCGTAGTCTTGGTTCATTTTCGTATAGGTATCAGAAACCTGAGTGTTTGAGCTAATGATGCTACTGAGGTCTATCCCTTCTGAATCGAGTAGTTTCTTCAGGATGATTAACAGGAGTACGATGATAGCTGCATTCAGGCCGAGTTCAATCGGTTCCAGTTCCATGTATCGCGGCCGGGCAGCAGGGGTTCTTGAAGTCGATGGGTAGAGTATCAATTGCGGTAACGCGGGATTCTGGAACACAGACCCTATGTCGAGGAAGTCCTCCGGGGATTCATGGTCGACTGGGATTCACATGAGTTCCGACCGGTAGTCCACCTACCCGATGAGTACGAAGTGCGGGACTTCACATCGGGCGACGACTCGCCCTCGAAGTACGAATATGACATCGGCCGATACGATGAACTACGCCCCGGGATGTATTCGACCGATCTCTTTGCAGGAAGCCGTTTCCTCCATGTAGGAATCGACATCGGTGCGCCTGTCGGCACACCGTGCATGGCTTTCGCCGACGGAGAGATTTCACACTTCGGCTACAATCCAGCCGACGGCGATTATGGTAATGTGGTGATTACCAAGCACTTGCTCGACGGCGTTCCGATCTGGGCCCTATACGGGCACCTAGATGCGGCCTCGATTGTCGGTAAACAAGTCGGCCAACCAGTATCCGCGGGCGAGGTAATATGTTGGATGGGAGATAAGCACGAGAATGGTGGCTGGGAGCCGCACCTGCACTTCCAACTCTCCCTCGTCGAGCCCGAGACTCATGACCTCCCCGGGGAGGTGGCGCCCGAAGACAGGGAGCAGGCCCTTCTGGACTACCCTGACCCGAGACTAGAGCTGGGGCCGCTCTACTAAATGCTGGCCAGATGCGTCATTAGGGAGACGATGGCG
>CAYSLK010000134.1:0-4593 GCA_964431885.1 uncultured Dehalococcoidia bacterium
CTATTGGTATGTCTATGAGTCGCGGATTAGCAGTCAAACGAGCGATATCATAGATGCCGGAACTTGGCTTGGGATCAGCCATAAATTACAGCTATCCTCTGAGTCGTATTTCGGATGGCTGTATCGCCGCTTCTGAAGGCGAGAGTATACGCGTTGTCATCGGATCTAATGATTAAATACGCTAACTATTAGCTGAAACAAAATTTGGCAATGTTCACAATAGAGCCATTTATCTAATTACCTTCATAGGGTCGAAGAGGCAGTCTCAGATATGAGAGACGTAAGTGATTATAAATTCTCGAATTTAAACTCCTCTAATTGTTATTCTAGGCCGAGATGTCTATGCTAGATTACTTTATGGTTTTTATGGGCTGAGAGGATTCAATGGCAAAACGGACGGTTGGTACTTATATTACAAGACCGGGCAGGTGCCCAGGTGATAAAGAAACTACTTTTCCTGTGGCTAAAGATTTATTGAAGGTGCCAGGCACTCCTCGTAAGGAAGATGAAATCACCTTTCATAGCAGGGAGTACCCATTGGAAAGTTTTGCAATAGAGGAATCAGCCTCTGCTCATTGGGCGGGTCGTGAGCGTGATAGACTGTCTCCTCAGATTTCAGACCTTTACAACAAATTTGCGACGGAAATAAGTCCTGTTGTTGATTGGATAAGATCAACGGGGGATTTGCTTCCAACAGCTATTGCGTCTGGGAGCGATGTTACAGACCAGATAAAATTGAAGGCTCGTAGCTTAGGGTATGGCGAAGTAGGATTCACTCGTCTAGATAGACGCTATATCTATGAGAGCAAAAAGAGATTCTTAAAAAGAAATTTAACGAGCACTATATGCTTAGCTTATGAACAAGACTACGTTGCCTCTCAGAAGATTCCCGGTATAGAGGCTGAAGTTGCACAAGGTGAAACATACGTCGATCAAGCACGCTCCAGTATGGAATTGGTTGACTTTATTAGATCTCTTGGATACCGGGCACAAGTGTCAGGTCCTGTTTGGCATTTTGGACCAATGATTCCTCAATTTGTTGAAGCAGGTCTCGGACAACTCGGCGTGAACGGACAACTTCTCTCGCCTCATTTTGGTTCCAGAGCGAGATTGCAGGTTATTTTCACCGATGCAAAACTAACTTATACCAAACCTGTAGATTTCGGTATAACTAAATTTTGTGAAACTTGCCAGGTGTGTTTTATTAGATGTCCAGGGAAGGCTATTCAAGGTCAAAAAATATGGTTTCGAGGTGTGCACAAGAGCAAACTAATATACAAGCGATGTCGTCCTGTAATGGCTAGATTTGCAGGCTGCGGTGTATGTATTAAAGTTTGCCCTATTCAAAAATATGGTATGAAACCAGTTATGGAGCATTACGTTAAAACAGGGACAGTTCTGGGTAAAGGTACAGAAAATCTTGAAGCATACGAACTTCCGGGTAAAGGTTATTTCAGTGCCGGCAAATTGCCGAAATTCGAAAGTGGATTTTTCGATATGCCAACAGGTAAATTAGAGGATAATCTGTTAATGGAATTTAAGCGTAAAGTTAACAGTGAATACTCTAATATTGATGATACTGTATGGTTAGAATTCACTAACGATTTAAAGAAGACTATCAATAAGAAGCCGAATATTATTGATATGGGTATGGACATGGAAGAATAACCGTATTCGCTATACCATTGAATCTAAATTTTGATATGGAGAGAGGACTTTTGGATGAATACACTCGCCTATTAGGCTTACTGGAGACTGTTTGGAGAACGATATTTGTATTATGCAGAGAGTTCACTGATGATGATTGGTCAAAAAAAACTGAATGTCCCGGATGGTCTGTGAAAGATGTCTTATCACATCTAGTGGGCATTGAGTATAGGCTAACTGGTCGTAAGGTTATATGCATTGATATAGAGAATAGAGAACATATAAAAAATGAATTAGGGTTGAGAAACGAAATCGATGTGAGTGCCCGCCGGTCTTTGTCTGGTGAAACAATTCTTTCAGAATTCTGCAACATTACTAGAGAGAGAATCCAAACACTTACACAATTATGCAAAAATGGATTTTCTACTGATGTAGATACACCTATTGGGCCTAAGCCGTTCAGTGAATTGCTGTCTATGAGAATTATGGATTGCTGGTTACATGAACAGGATATTAGAAGGGCTGTAAATAAACCCGGTAATTTGGATGGTGATGTGGCTGAGCATACCGTTTATCGCTTGTTTTCTGCTATGCCGTATGTGGTTGGAAAGAAAGTAGGAGCCACTAGTGGTTCCACAGTAGTCTTTCGAATTATTGGGCCGGTAGAATTTACCAAGTGCATATACGTAGAGGGAAAGCGAGCTCGTAACATAGCGAGCATACCCCAGTCTCCAGATACCAGACTTAAGATGACTTCCAATGCTTTTATACTGCTGGCCTCTGGCCGTGTAGATTGGCAAGATCCATCGATACACGATAATGTGCAAATAGAAGGCAACATCGAAATTGGGCGAAATATATTAGCCCTTATGAATATAATGATTTAGATACAGATTTCTAAACTACAGAAAGGGTAGAGTATGAATTATGAAATTCGAAGCAAGGTGGCATTAATTACGGGCGGTGCTTCGGGTATTGGGAGAGCCACAGCATTAGAATTTGCCAAACAGGGTGTCCATGTAGTTATTCAAGATATAGAACCCAAGGGTGCTGAGAGAACTGTTGATGAGATAATCGATTTGGGAGGTGATGCTTGTTATATCAGTGGTGATGTAAGTAGTAGCAATGACGCGTCAGATGCCGTGAAATATACGGTTACCAGGTATGGACAACTAGATTTTGCTTTCAATAATGCCGCTAATGCTTTTAATAATCCGGCCAAACTACATGAAACTGAAGAAGAAGTCTGGGATAGAATGATTTCTGTCCTGCTGAAGGGTGTGTGGCTGGGTATGAAATATCAAATCACCCAGATGCTGAAGAACGATGGAGGTGTGATCATCAACACATCATCGATAATGGGACTTGTGGGTGGATTGAATGGCACCTCTCCTTACATTGCCGCAAAGCACGGTGTTCTTGGTTTAACCAAGACCGCTGCCCTAGAATACGCAACCAGGAAGATAAGAGTGAACGCTGTTTGCCCTGCAGTAATTCGCACTCGTAGATTAGAAAGAGTACTTTTTACTGATCCTGGATATCTAGATAAAGAGACTCTTAAAATACCAATGGGTCGCATAGGTGAAGACCATGAAGTTGCTAAAGCAGTTGTGTGGTTGTGTTCTTCGTCGGCATCATTTATTACAGGTCATGCTTTACCGATAGACGGTGGTTACTTAATACAGTAATCATTAGAAATACAGGTATATAATTCGCTAATTCAGAGGGCAAAAGACAGCGATTTGTCAATTGGACTCTGTGTTAGATTAAAAGAAAACGAACTACAATTATAAGTAGACTACGGAATAAGTTTGCGGTCCGCACTTTACGGTCGAAAAAGTTGCGCGCTTAAACCATTATAATGGCATAAGCCTATGTGTTGCCGCTTGTTCATAATCGTGAGATTTGGTCTGTCGGATAGCTCGCCGCATTAAAATCTATCCTTTCAAATCGTAAAAAACTTCACCCATGACTGAGACGGTCGCATAATCTTGCATTGCAGATATGAACTCGGGGAAATGAGGAGCTTCCATAGTTCTACCTATGTGGGATTGTATGTGTTCTGGCTCAATCCACTTCTCATTCAATGTAAATATGATATGGCCTGTTGTCCCATCCTCTGGATTAGTCGGATCATTCAACTCCACAGCCTTAGTGAAATAGGCATCTATAGGATTATCCCCTCTCGAGTTATCGGAGGGGTAGCTAACTCTCATATGCTCAGCATGCGCTTTAAGAACTTTTTCAACCTTAGATGCGTGTGCTTCTGGTACCTTGTAGCAGATATTAATAGTTCTCATGTCCGCTCCTTTTCATTGGTACTTATTCTAATATTATGTCACTGCCAAAGATCATTGGACGGCCTTGTCTTCAGGTTTCGATTCATTTAGCTATGACAATAAGAAAATAGACCAAGGGAATATCAATCAGCAAATTGAGTGACTTCAGTTGATCCAGACATGGCAGCTGTGGCAGTTTCTCCACCACTAACCGTAGTAAGGATTTCATCGAAGAACCCAGCTCCGGCTTCATTTTGATGCTTTACAGCTGTATATCCATCCTTTTCACGAGTGAATTCCTTTTCCTGTAGTTCTACATATGCTGTCATACCTTCATGTAAGTATGCACTGGCTAGATCAAAAGCGTTTATATTTATCATGTGCCAACCTGCCAAGGTAATGAACTGGAATTTGTAACCCATTTCGTTTAAATCACTTTGGAATCTGGCTATGGAATCGTTGCTCATGTGTTTCTTCCAGTTAAACGAAGGGGAGCAGTTATAGGCTAGAAATTTACCTGGGAATTCCTTATGAATACGATCTGCGAACTCACGAGCCTCCTCCAAATTTGGTTCCGACGTCTCGAACCATAACATGTCTGCATAGGGGGCGTAACTCAAACCTCTAGATATAACAGATTCTAATCCGCCGGTCACGACGTAATAAC
>CAYSLK010000135.1:0-15444 GCA_964431885.1 uncultured Dehalococcoidia bacterium
TCCTTGGAATATATAAGTCGGCCTCTCCCCATCCTACCTTTTTACGAAAGTTAATTTTTTCTCTAATTGGATCCTCAAGTAGTAGTTCCTGTGGATGGAATTCAATGCCTGGTAATATTGCTGGTATAAACATTAACGTATGAATTCCTACTCGAATCTTCGGTAAAGAAATTAAGAATAAGATCCCGACCACTATAAGAAATATCGAAATGGTATACCTAGGACTAATTGCACTAACAAATTTTTTAATTTGGAAATTCATAAACAGCCTGAACTGATAGCCGAACATAAACATATTCAAATTAACTATGTGATTTGTTTCTCGCCTGAGTCCGCTTTTGATGCAACTTATTCGTTACTCTAAAATCCGTATATAATGTTAAACCTTACCCTATTCGTACATCTTTTGCGATCGTCAGAACTAAACTACAGATTTTAAAATTGTTTGTCGAAGGAATTCATCTATGATTTCCAGTTATGTCTAGGTTAATCTTTGAATAAGTGCAACAAACTGACAGTAACCTCTCATTATTTGACATACTATTGCCAATAAAAGAATATAACCAAACTAATGTATTTATACAAACTATTAACGCTAATATTTAACTACCAAAATAGAGACTTAAGTTGTTAATCGAAGATACAGAAGAAAACCAACATAAAGTAGATGCCATCATCCTAGCAGCCGGTTCCAGCCACCGAATGAAAGGTGAAGATAAGTTATTCCATTCCATATTAGGCAACCCCGTTATTTCTTATAGCATCCAACTTTTTGAAGAAATTGATCTTATAAACAGTATCACACTCGTTTTTTCTGAAAATAACTTGAGTCAGGGGAAGTGTCTGGTAAAATCCAAAAATTGGACTAAGATTAAACATATAGCTACCGGTGGTAAACGACGACAGGACTCTGTTTACGCTGGTCTGAAAAAATTGCGGAATGCTGAGTGGATTCTAATTCATGATGGTGCTAGGCCTTGCATAGATTATTCCACCGTTGTCAACGGTGTCCAGGCCGCCATTGAGACAGGAGCTTCAACCGCTGCTACGCCTATTTATGATACCGTGAAGAGAATTACTTCAGACGAATTTACCTTGAGTACAGTTGAGAGAGGAGGATTATGGTCTATACAAACCCCTCAGATCTTTCGGATGGACCTGATAATAGACGCTCACACTACTGTTTCAGATGATGTAACGGACGATTCAAGTATGGTAGAACTCTTAGGTAGACCAGTCACCATATTTAACGGTTCTCCAATGAACATTAAAGTCACAACAAAAGAAGATCTATTACTAGCAGAAGCAATTTTGAAAACTAAAATCCTCTAAGGAGTACCATGGATCAACGCACTGGTATTGGATTAGATATTCACCCACTGGTGAGTAATAGGCCCTTATTGCTGGGAGGTATTAGGATCGAGCATACCAAAGGTCTAGACGGGACCAGTGATGGAGATGTGCTAATTCACTCAATAATAGATGCCCTGTTAGGCGCCTCAGGCCAAGGAGATATTGGTCAACACTTTCCCTCATCAGATCCAAAATTTCACGGGATTAACAGTAATAATATGCTGATTTCAGTACGGGAACTTTTATGTGCAAGTGGCTGGCAGATACACTACGTTGATGCTACAATACTCGCCGAACATCCGAAACTTAATCCTTACGTGGACAAAATGAAAAGTAAGTTAGCTTCCACACTGCAAATTGCCGCAAATATGATAAACATAAAGGCTAAGACCACAGATGGACTTGGATTCATAGGCAAAGAAGAGGGTATAGCAGTGATGGCGGTCGCAACGATTAATCGTGCGTAATGAGATTTTATAACACTCTAAGTGGATTAAAAGAAGAATTTCATCCATCAGATGCTGCGGTTAAATTATACGTTTGTGGTATAACTCCTTATGCGCCTTCTCACATTGGTCATGCCATGTTTTCAATTGTATTTGACGTTATACGACGCTATTTAGAATTCAAGGGCTATGAAGTTAAACACGTACAAAACTTTACCGACATAGACGATAAGATGATTAAAGCTGCTTCTGAACAGGGTATTACTACCAGGGAATTATCGGAGAAATATATTGAAGCATATCTTGAAGAAATACAAACACTGAATGTTCTACCAGCGCACATCTATCCAAAGGCTACCCAGGAAATTGCAAAGATTATAGACATCATTGAATCCTTAATAGATAAGGGATTTGCTTACAATATAAATGGTGATGTTTATTTTAGAGTTAGGGCAGACGATAATTATGGTAAATTAAGTCAAAGATATCTGTCTGACTTGCTTGCAGGAGCCAGGGTAGAAATTGACGAACAAAAAGAACATCCGACAGATTTTGCACTGTGGAAATCTAAAAAGCTAAACGAGCCGAGCTGGCCCAGCCCATGGGGCCCAGGCAGGCCTGGATGGCACATCGAATGCAGTGCAATGGTGACCCGCTACCTAGGTGAAACGATAGATATACACGGTGGAGGGCAAGATCTAATATTTCCTCATCACGAGAATGAAATCGCTCAGAGTGAAGCATATTCTGCTGTGCAACCATTCTCTAGATTTTGGCTCCATAACGGATTTCTTCAATTCGGCGGGGATAAAATGAGCAAATCATTAGGTAATATAATAAATGTAAGTGATTTATTAGAGAAATTTTCCCCCGACGCTATTAGGCTCTTTTTCCTTAATTCCCATTACCGTAGTCCAGTTGTTTACACGGAAGAATCTATAACCGCCCAGGAACGGGCGTCAGAGCGATTAATTAATGCTCTCACGTTAAAAGGGGTATCCAATTCAAAAGATGTACTAGATAGCCAGCCCTTCGCTGATCGATTTACAGAAGCCATGGACGACGATATTAATACACCTAGAGCGTTAGCATCAATATTTGACTTGGTTAGAGACATTAATAGAGGATATGACGAATCTCTGGACATCTCTAACGCTCAAATAACTCTAAAAGATTTGACAAAAGTATTAGGATTGAAATTAGTTGATGACAGCAAAACTGAGGGTGATATCGAGTCATTCATTCAATTGCTAATAGATCTACGCTCTGAATTAAGAGAATCAAAACAATATGCTATAGCTGACAACCTTAGAAATCGTATCAGCGATTTAGGAGTAATATTGGAGGACACAGCTGAAGGTACGAAATGGAAATTCACACGTAGGTAACCACAATACCTATTACCAAGGTCTCTTAGCGTTCAAAAAATTTTGTCAGGCTCGGACATCAATCATATGAAAAGCAAATTAGTTTCCGATTTGCAAAATATCGTTGGAGCTGGCTATGCTAGCACTGACGTTAACGAAATCCACAAGTATCACGGAGACGCATTAGGCGTTTATAGAGCTTTCTCATATGCGCCCCTTTTATTCAATAACCCAGCGGTAATCGTATCACCCCAAACAAAGATGCAAATCAGTCGTGTTATAAAATTTGCTCAAATAAATGGAATACCTATCGTACCCTACGGAAAAGGGACAGGGATCATGGGTGGATCTCTGGCCACAAACGATAGCATTATTATGAATCTCCAGCACATGAACAAAATTATCGAAATCGATAAAGAGAGTCTGACAACAAGAGTTCAACCAGGTGTAATATTAGAAGACATAGATAAAATTCTGTATAAACATGGTCTTCTGCTAGGGCACGATCCTTGGAGCCGCCCTATAGCTAGCGTAGGTGGTGCCATTTCTACAAATGGTGTCGGATACAGGGCAGCTAAAAACGGAACAATGGGAGACCAGGTACTAGGGTTAGAAGTAGCGTTAGCAAACGGAGAGATAATAAGCACCAAAGGGTTACCAGTCACATCAGCCGGGCCATCTTTAAATCAATTGTTTATAGGCTCAGAGGGCATTTTAGGTGTTATTACAGAGGCCACTATATCGGCATATCCCATTCAGGAGAAGCAAGTAATCGTTGGTATGACGTTCCCGGACTTTGAATCCGGTTTTGCCGCTATTATACAAATAAGACATGCGAATCTAAATCCTTCAGTTATAGACTTCGGTCAGGAATTGAGGAGCACCGCTGATGAATCCAAATGGGAAATAACTTTATATCTAATGTTTGAAGGATTAGAAAATAGTGTTAGAACTTCAAGTTTGGAAGCGATTGGAATATGCAGGACATTGCATGGAGAAATGGTATCCGACTCTAAATCTCTTGCCTTCTGGCAGAAGCGGCACTCTGCG
This sequence comes from uncultured Dehalococcoidia bacterium, assembly GCA_964431885.1. Lineage (GTDB taxonomy): Bacteria > Chloroflexota > Dehalococcoidia > Lucifugimonadales > CAUZEB01 > CAUZEB01. The sequence goes on from CAYSLK010000135.1 coordinate 4,217, forward strand.
GCTCAACTCTACGCAGAAGACGTGTTAGATAATACCGATGTATATACACGAAGGCGTAATAGGGATTACTACAGAATGGAATACCTTCATGTCGCATTACCAATATCAAAGGTTCTTGAATATCGAAAGAAATGTAACAACATTTTCAGTGAACGAGATATTATAGTCAGAGAGTGGTCTATCTGGGGGCGGCCAGAGTTCTTCTCTTTATTAATTCAAGAGAGGCACGATCGAGGACACTCTACTTCTGCTCATATGGAAGAAACAGTTGACATCGTCCTAAGATTAGCTCAAGAAATGGGTGGTGCGATGGAATATTGCCATGGAGTTGGTATTAAGTTGTCGCATTTGATGAGAAATGAACTGGGATCCGGTTATAATCTCGTAGCTAAACTAAAACAAACACTGGACCCTAACGGAATAATGAATCCTGGAAAGCTAGTAGTCTAATCCAAATTGATACCTACTAGACTAATTTAAAGCTTCACTTAAAGCGTGTCTACAAGTACTTTCTCTTGGTAGCACTATTGGCACCCCGGCTTAAGACTGGCATATATAGATATCCTAGAAAAATCGTGAACTAGCACTCAAAATGGATATCCCAATGAATACCACTATCAAACCAATGGTGAATTGGAATAGTGTTTTTTCTAGTCCTCGGCGGGTTCTAAACGACCCCTCAGCTGAACCAAATAATCCACCGCCTTGCCCACGGACTTGAATGAGAATGACAAAAACAAGTAGAACCGAAACAAATATTTGTATTATATTTAGTATAGTGCTCTGCATACTGCTCAGATGATCCTTTCTTAATCATATTTCCGGCTTAAAGACCATCGGAAAAGATTCTTAACTTTACGCTCTCTATGATACACCTCCATTATAGTACGCGCTAGTCTACTTGAATCATGAAGCAAAGGATGATCGACGTCGATTAAGTCTGCTGTTTCCAATCTAGTGTGTCGTGAGGTTAGTCCATTGTTCACAATAGACTCTGCCTCAACATTCGGACCCAAATCCACGGGATGACTATTTGCCAGAACATAGTTTACTATTTCATCGAAGGTGTGACTTTGTAGAGCAGTAACGTGGTCGGAGATTGAATAACCATCGGTTTCCCCTATTTCTGTAGCAACATTACAAGCGTATATCTTTACTGCTTTAGATTCTCCGACAGCTTCAGCTATTTGATTGATTAATAAGTTTGGTAACACGCTTGTATATAGGCTCCCTGGTCCAATAACTATTATCTCAGCATTCTTAATAGCCTCTAAAGCCGGTGCGTACGCTGAAGCGCCTACTGGATCTATTGAAATATAATCGATGTTGCCACCACTAGTCCGAATGTTGGATTCTCCAGTTACCTTAACCCCATCCATTAGAGTCGCCGTAAGCGTTAGATTTGCAGTGGTTGCCGGAAGAATACGTCCATGAACGGAGAGCATTCTACTTGATTCAAATACAGCCTGTTCAAAACTATTAGTTACATTGGACATAGCCGCTAAAAACAAATTTCCAAAATTGTGACCTTTTAGACCATTCCCTTGGTCAAATCTATATTGGAAAAGATCCGTAACAAGTGATTCTGTATCAGACATAGCTACTAAACAATTTCGGAAATCTCCCGGCGGCACCACACCTAATTCTTTTCTCAAACGTCCTGAACTACCTCCATCGTCACCCACTGTTACAATAGCAGTCAGATTGTAAGTGTAGTCTTTTAATCCTCTTAAGAGAACAGATAATCCGGTTCCACCACCCATGGCCACAATTTTAGGACCTTTACTTAATCGACGTCTTCTGTAGATAATAGTTGTCAAATCACCTAATTTATCAGATTCAAGGACAAGCGGTCCAATTGATTTGTAGAACCCGTGTAGAGACTTTCCTAATACAATTATGCCTGCACCCGTTAAGAGTAGAGGAATTATATTATTTGAAAAGAGTCCTGTAGCTACAAAATTTAAAAGTCTATCTAGAAAATACAAAAGTCCCAAGGAGAAAATAAGAAAGCCAACTCCGCCTAGGAGGACCCATCTTTTGATACCAATACCGGGATATATAAGTTCCGATAGATTAATAAGTGACCCTTTCTTAGGCATTCCTTTGTTGCTCATCGGAGCCTCTCATACCTTCCAATTTATCTTTGATCAAAGTGGTTACAATCTTAGGATTAGCTTTGCCTCTAGAGGATTTCATAACTTGACCTATAAGGAATTTAAGAGCTGACTCTTTCCCATTTAGGTAGTCGTCAACTGGCCCACGATTGTTACTCAATACTTCTTCTACCACTTTCGTCATCAATACCTCATCATTAATTTGGATCATCCCCCTCTTTTCAGATATGGATTTAGGTGAGTGTCCAGTCTCAAACATTTCTTCAAATAGAGTCTTTGCTAAGTTACTGCTCAGTGTACCATCCTCAATCATATGAAGAAATTCAATAAATTGGTTCGGCTTGATTAAGACATCTTGAAACCCGCATCCCTTAGAATTAACGAGCCGAGACAACTCACCAAGTATCCAGTTACATAATGCTTTGGGTACAAAGTTCGGTACTGATCGCTCTGAGCCCACGACAGATTCAAAAAAGTCGGAAATATCAAGGGATGAAGTCAATAAAGCCGAATCATATTCAGATAGCGCAAATCTCTTAATATATTTTTGCTTTCTTGCTTCGGGTAATTCAGGCAACTGTCCGGTCAATTTTTCGACCCATTCCCTGCTAATTATTACTGGAAGCAAATCAGGATCTGGGAAATATCTGTAATCTGAAGCTTCTTCCTTAGAACGTTGTGACACAGTGATTTCCTTATCTTCCAACCAACCTCTGGTCTCCTGTACTATTCTTATACCCTTTGAGCGTTGGTTTGTTTGACGTTCTATTTCATATTCCAATGCCCTATAGACGGAACGAAAACTATTCATATTTTTGATTTCAACTTTATTACCTAACGTTTCACTTCCTTTCTCGCGAATACTTATATTAGCATCACAACGAAAACTCCCCTCCTCCATATTAGCTGAACTCACGCGAAGGTATCGAAGAATCAACTGCAATTTAGTTAAGTAAAGCCTTGCCTCTTCAGGCGTTCTGATATCGGGTTCTGAGACTATTTCCATTAAAGGTATTCCGGCCCTGTTTACATCTAGTAAACTATATGCATTTCCATCTTGGTCAGATCTGTGAAGGAGTTTAGCAACATCTTCTTCAAGGTGAACTCGAGTAATCTGAATATTTCTGGTACCGTTTTCCTGTTCCAAATCAAGGTAACCTAAACTGGCAATAGGTTGATCAAACTGAGATATTTGATATCCCTTCATCAAATCAGGGTAAGGGTAGTTTTTCCTGTCAAATTTTGTTTCATCTGCTATTGTACAATTTAACGAAATTCCAGTTCGCACAACATGCTCTATAGCTTTTTGGTTTATAGAAGGAAGAGTCCCAGGCATACCAAGACATATAGGACAGACCACTGAGTTAGGAGTGGCGTCTTTATACCGAGTGCTACATGAGCAAAACATTTTACTTTCTGTTAGCAACTGGGCATGTACTTCTAAGCCAATTACAGTCTCATAATCCAATTCAGATTTCCTTTACACTTCTTAATCCTATATTGAGTGTTACGTTTTGTATGCTTTCCAATTTCCAGGACCTTACGAGAGTATACTTTACCATTATTACTGTTGATTAACCTCAGCTTCTGGCCATCCATATTCTCCAATCAATGGTACAAATTGACAGCCTCCTAAATCTGTAACTGTATATCCATCGTTCAACTTTGTGACTTTCAATAAACTTTGTTCTGAGATAGATCCCACTGGAACGACCATTCTTCCACCTACTACAAGCTGATGTATAAGTGATATTGGAATTTTAGAAGCTCCTGCGGATACAATTATTGAATCGTACGGCGAACTTGCTGGGAAACCCAAAACTTTTCGCGACAAATGCAATTCTATATTGCTATAACCTAGATTTTCTAGGTTATGAGATGCTATACCCATCAGGACTTCAATCCGCTCAACCGAAACAACTTTATTGGCGAGCTGCGAAAGAAGGGCAGTTTGATATCCGCTGCCGGTACCTATTTCTAATACTGTATCTGTCTTCTTAACTTCTAGGGCATTGAGCATTTCCGCCACAATGAGTGGCTGTGATATTGTTTGGCCTTCACCTATCCTGAGGGCCTTATTATCGTAGGCAGAGTTTAACAAATCTTCTGATATGAATAACTCTCGTGGGGTTCTTTCCATCACACTGATGACTCTTGATTCGCCTATAACACTTCTCGAATACCTAAAGAGTTCCTTTTTTCTATCTACCAATTAATTTAACTCCCCAAAAAGAAAAAGTTTTGACTAGGAGACTATAATAGTCCTATCATTTGTTGACTGATTTTTGTCTAGCGTGCTAGTCTACCAGTAGACCAGTAGGCTCATCTTTCTAACTATTTAATCTTTGACAGACGGAGACGAACTGAAATCAGTCGATAAATTTTGTGATAGTTATATTGTTCAGCTAAAGAAATATTTTTCCAAGTAAACGCATAGCTATCATTTTCAGCAATACCTGTGCGACTATTTGAAGTGTACCTCACCCATATTCTGTTACTGGATCTGTCTTAATCAAATAACGTCAAACTTGAGAAGCCTATTAATATTTAAGTATCGAAGGAATTTAAGTTGAAAGTGTATTACCCTGTTTTTATTGACTTAACTGATCGGAACGTGATAGTTATCGGTGGGAATGATATGGCAGAAGAAAAAGTAAATTCTCTGCTGTTATCAAATGCCAAAGTTGTACTAATCAGTCTGAATATCAATGATAATTTACTCTCCTTAGTCCACGAAAAGAAAATATCATGGATTAATAGAAGTTACAAATCAGGCGATCTAGCCAATGCCTTTATGGTAATTGTTGCAGATACTTCAGATACTGACATTAACAACTCGGTTTACCAAGAGACATATAAACTTAACATACTTCTAAACGTGATGGACGTCACTCATCTTTGTACTTTTATTGCTCCAGCAATTTCACGTCGTGGTGAAGTCACCGCTGCTATTTCGACGGGGGGCGCGAGCCCGGCATTAGCTAGAAAATTCCGTGAGTTACTTAACGGCACAACAGTAGACAAAAATCATCAAATCATGGAGTACGCTGAATTAATACCATATGTGAAGGCAGCTCGTGAAGAAATACGTAGCAGAGGAATTAAGATATCACCAAAGCACTGGCAAGCCAGTATAAATGAAAAACTCCTCGACTTAGTGCTCAACGGAAAATCAGAAGAAGCCAAATCCTTACTGTCTGAAAATTTAATGCAAGGTAACGGCTGCGGATGTTTAAATGATGGTTGTGAACTTTTGGAGCGCGACCAGTAACAATATACTAGACAACAATTCTTATTAGTGGTCCTCTCACATAATGTGACGATTAAGGTGACTTAGTTGAATAGTAGCAGACATATTCGAGTTGGCTCCCGGCGTAGTTCCCTCGCTATCGCACAATCAGAGGAAATATTATCAGTCTTAAGATCCCTATATCCCGCATTAGTATTTAAGACTGTACCGATTACTACTCAAGGTGACAGAAATCCTTTGACTCCGTTAAAGGATTTAGAAAGAGGGTCATTTGCTAAAGACATTGAAATATCTCTACTTAATGGAGACATAGATATTGCTGTACATAGCGCTAAGGACCTGACAATCCAAAGCCCTAAAGGACTTGTCTTAGCAGCCTTAACCAGAAGATTAGATCCAAGAGATGTCTTAATTAACAAATGGGAACGGACTGTACAAGATTTGCCTGCAGACGCAAGAATTGGCACTAGCAGCCCTAGGAGGACAGCGCAAATAAAACATTTAAGACCGGACTTAAATGTTCTACCTATCAGGGGTAATGTAGACAGTCGTATAAGAAAAATACAGTCGGAAGAATACGACGGTATCATATTGGCAGCGGCTGGATTAATAAGGCTAAACAGAACAAAAGAGATAACAGAATATTTAGATCCCGATTCCTTCCTGCCGGAAATAGGCCAGGGTGCATTAGCTATACAGGTCAGATCAGATGATCACGAACTCCTACACATGATGAAATCTGTTAATCATACTCCTACGTTTATAGCCGTTACTTCAGAAAGATCTTTCCAAAAAGTAATTGGTGGAGGGTGTTCGATACCGGTAACGGCCTTTAGTGAAATCATAGATAACAATATCAGCGTTAAGACAATGGCAGCTAAACCAGACGGTAGCCAAATATTTACCAATGAAACTCTGTTCGATATTAATGAGCCAGAGCAAGCCGGTGTTCATGCCGCGAACTTATTAATTTCATCTGGGGCTGGTGTAATATTAGATAGAGACGTCGCAAATGAATGAAGGTAAGGTTTACATAGTAGGTGCCGGTCCGGGCGATCCAGGACTCCTCACAATAAATGGCCTTGATTCATTAAAATCAGCAGACGTCATCCTGTATGATCGCTTAGTTGATGAAAGTGTTTTAGATTTCGTTAATCCGAATACGGAGTTAATTTACGTTGGCAAGTTGCCAGGTTATAAAGAAAACCCGCAAACTGAGATCAACAGACTACTAGTCAGTAAAGCAAAACAAGGTAAAATCGTTGTGAGATTAAAGGGCGGTGACCCATTCGTTTACGGCCGAGGAGCGGAAGAAGCCAATATTCTACATGCTGAAGGTATTCCTTTTGAGATAATTCCTGGTGTCAGTTCAGTAATAGGTGTCCCAGCATATGCAGGTATTCCATTAACTCACAGAGGCATATCGTCGTCATTCACTGTGATAAGTGGTCGTGAGGCTTCATGCAATACAGAATCAAACATCGACTGGGATTCTATCGCTAGTAACAAAGGTACGCTAGTAGTATTAATGGGAGCAGAAAACATTAATGATATAACCAAAAAACTAATCTTAAGTGGTAAACCGGCAGAGACCCCTGTCGCTTTAATCAGTCACGGTACCAAGAGCACACAGCGAACAGTATCGAGCACTCTAGGTAATGTCAACAAATTCTCAATAGAATGTTCAATAGAGTCACCTATGATAATGATTGTGGGCGAGGTGGTATCTTTGAGAAAGACCTTACAGTGGTTCGACAATAGACCTCTGTTTGGCAAAAGAATATTGATAACGAGAGCATACAGCCAGTCAGCGAAACTGTCACAACTTCTGCATGAAAGAGGGGCGATCCCAATTGTTATACCAACTATTGCGATCGAACAACTTTCATCTTATGACAAACTAGACAATTCACTCAAAAATTTACACTTTTACGATTGGATAATATTCACGAGCTCCAACGCTATAGATATATTCTTTGAGCGTCTACGAGCGATCGGCCTCGATGCTAGAGCGTTGAATGGAGTATCCGTTGCCACAATAGGACCATCCACTTCTAATTCTTTGCATCGGCAGGGAATTACTGTTGACTTCACACCAGAAACCTTCACATCCTCAGACATCGTGAACGAGTTAAGTTCTGGCATTCATCCTGGTAATAAGGTATTGCTCCCACAATCCGATATATCAGGAGATTTACTAAATAACGGACTCAGTGGCATGGGAGTTTCTGTAGACAGCGTTACAGTATACAAAACTCGTACCGATGTTAGCTCAAAAACAAAAATTGATCGGATACTTGGTTCTGGTGTAGATGTAGTAACATTTACAAGTGCCTCTTCAGTCAAAAACATTAGAAATCTCCTTAACGGTGATATTAACCAGCTATCTGATATGATAGTCGCATGTATAGGACCGACAACTGCAGCGGCAGCAGCCAAGTTAGGTCTAAAAGTTGATATAATAGGTAAAGAATTTACCATTAATGGCCTGATAGGTGCCCTGGAAGCCCATTTTGGCAATAAGGATTTGTAGATGATGAGGTATCCTAATGTACGGCTTCGCCGGCTGAGGCGATTAAAAGGCCTTCAAACATTAGTCCGAGAGACAAACTTATCTGTCAGTGACTTTATTTACCCAATGTTTATTACATATGGCCGTAACAAAAGGGATAATATAGAGCCTATGCCTGGTATGTACAGGCTATCATTGGATTTATTAGTCGAAGAGACTGAGTCTATATCTAAGTTAGGAATACCGGCAGTATTACTATTCGGCATCCCATCGTCAAAGGATAGTATGGGCACCGAAGCTTACTCTGAAAAAGGAATTATCCAAGAAGCCGTTAGATTGATTAAGAAAACAAACCCTGATCTCATCGTAATTACAGATGTGTGTCTTTGCGAATATACAAATCATGGTCATTGCGGTCTCGTTGAAAACGAACAAGTGGATAACGACAGAAGTTTAGACCTATTGGATAAGGTCGCTCTATCCCACGCGCATGCAGGGGCAGATATTATTGCTCCTTCTTCTATGATGGATGGTCAAGTATACGCAATAAGGAAATCACTAGATTCTAATGGATTCAATCAAATACCAATTATGGCATATTCAGCAAAGTACGCTTCATCTTTTTATGGTCCGTTTCGTGTAGCAGCCGATTCATCGCCTCAACTAGGCGATAGAAAAGGGTATCAAATGGATCCGCCAAATGTCACTGAAGCACTAAGGGAAATAAGAGCCGACATCGAAGAAGGTGCAGACATCGTTATGGTCAAGCCAGCTATGGCATATATGGACGTGATTGCAAAAGCAAAAATGGAATTTGAACTCCCACTAGCGGCATACAATGTGAGTGGAGAGTACGCGATGGTTAAAGCTGCATCCGAAAATGAATGGATAAATGGCGAAAAAGTCGCTATGGAAATCTTAACCGGAATTAAGCGTTCAGGAGCAGATATGGTAATTTCGTATCATGCAAAAGAACTTGCGGCCCTACTTCCACAAAATTAAAACTTTTAATCCTACTTTAACACGCGTAATCGGGATAACGGCCAGTATCTAAACAACACTTTCCCGAGTATGTCATTAAGTTTCACGGGACCAAAACTTCTGCTGTCTGTACTTCTAGATCTGTTATCACCAAGGACTAATATTTCATCAGGATTTAGATACCACTCGAACGTGGATGAACTTGAGGAAGAAGGCAATCCGTTTAGATAGTATTCAGATATCTGAACACTATTAATGTAAAGTAATCCTTCAGAGAGCTTTATATACTCACACGGGAGACCAATCACCCGCTTCAACATCCTATGATCGCCCCTGTTCCCTACGACTACTATATCGCCTCTGTGAGGATTATATGGATTAGTAAGGCAGGGTGAAACAATAAGTAATTCATCATGCTTAACTGTTGGATCCATACTATGCCCAGAGGTTACATAAAGAGTATTTGTAATATATTGATAGAAATTCGATATCTTCAACATTAAAATCTTCTGAATGGCTCGTGAAAACAATAATTCATAAAATATATTCACATTAGAGGTGATACAATAATCATTGTATTTCCGTTAAATCTATATAGCAAACCAGCTTTGGAATATCTCTTCTTATACTCACTGATCCATATCCTTAGAATGCTGCGATCTAAGAAAAAGTGTATCCCCTCATATTTACCAACTGAGACGGTACTTGCGTTAATTAGTCAATTCTTGTATCTTCGTATGACGATTTAACGAAAGGAAGGATGACGATATGATATCTACTTTAGAAACATTAAGAAGAATATTTATCAATAAGGCTGTTGCACATTGTGACGTTCCATGTGGAATTTACGATCCAATCTCAGCAAAGATAGCTGCCCAGACCGTACTAAAAATGGTTCTAAGAATGGAAGCAGTAGACTTTTCCGGTGGAATCACCAACGCAGCACAACCTAACACCATGATGAGGTATATTCAGGTAAAAGAGGAACACGCTCATAAGGTAAAAGAAGAACTGAACATACTTTGGTCTGATTATTTCAAGCCAGAGCATTTAGAGAAATATCCCAATCTCCACGAGTTAATCTGGAACGCAAACAAGTTAGCTGGAGCAAACAAACAAGGCGTAAGTTCAGATTCTGCTAAAAAGCTCGTCGAATCAGTCGATGAAATAGCTAAAATATTCTGGGCGACCAAAGGTGTAACCTACAGTGATCCTGTAGCAGACGTGAGATTTGGCGCATAACGCCTGAATTCATCAAGATACTGAAAATAATGGGACGGCTCACCGGTTGTATCGAGCCGTCCCATTATTTGTATTCTTCCCGAGGCGGACTGAATATGTCCAATGCCAAAGACCAGCCAGAAGAGCCTATTAAAGAGTGCTCTATGTCACCTGGTATAACGTAAGCCTCGCCCTGTCTAATAGTTCGGGTTTCACCCCCTATGGTGAATTCAAATTCGCCCTGTATTACTAAGCCTGCCTGCTCGTGGGGATGAGTGTGAGAAGGAAGTACTGCATGAGGGGCTATCTCAACCAGACTCATCATCACCTTATCACCCCACATCGTCCTCAAATGAATACCTGGAGCCAATTCACGTCTTTCTAAAGTGGACGGGTCATGAAAATACGCCAACTTATGTTTTCCTCCTATTATCTTAACTTAGCCTTTCCTAACTCTGTTGTCTACCACAGACAATACGTCCGATATCAAACTGTTAATTGGAGTTGGAATTCCCATATCTTTCCCAAGCCTGTCAATAGCACCATTTAAAACACTCAATTCAAGTGGATTGCCAACAATTAAATCGTCGTACATGGAAGATGTAACATGAAAGTTGACGCTCTTAAAATAATTCATTGTTGACTCCACTACATCTTCCTCCAAGTTAACTCCTAACGCCCGACCAACCTGTGCCACTTCGTCCATGACCATTCTGACAAGATTATGAGTCCTCGGTAGACTATTTACCTCAAGGAAACTAGCACGTGTCACAGACGCCATACCGCTTAATGCACATATATATATTAATTTGTCCCATAGAGTTTTCAAAACATCTGACGAAAGTTCTACATCTATCCCAGTCTTGCTTAATACTTCATGTACTTCTTTTGCTTTTTGAGAATGCGTCCCGTCCTCTTCACCAAAAACTAAACGTACATTTCCAGTTAATTCCGCAAACACTCCAGGTCGTAGACGCCTGGCTCCAATATAAGCAACCCCTAGTAAAATCTTTTCAGTACCAAATGCATCTGCCAATTGATCACCACTACCAATTCCATTTTCCAGTGTGAGTATCGTAGTACTGTCTTGCACAGCGGGAGTTTTTACCTTAATGGCCTCTTCGTTGTGATAACTCTTTACACAAAG